>DASQJO010000217.1:0-9070 GCA_035630955.1 Kineosporiaceae bacterium | reverse complement strand
GACGGGGGCAGCCCGAGCACCTCGAGGGGCAGGAGGAGCCCCACGAGGAGTGCCGCCATCAGCAGGAAGGCCATGTCCCGGTCCCGGATGTCGAAGGGAGCGCTCCCACCAGGGTACGTAGCGCCGTGCGCGGCGGTCCATCGACGTGGTCCATTCAGGTCGGTCGGCACGGGGCCTGAGCGCTCCCGATCACCCCTTCGTGATGCTGGTCACGTCACTCCCGGTTCAGTACCGTTTCCGCCACTGTGTCCGACGGCGGACACGTCCGGGAGGAACTACATGATCCGACGAACGCTCTCCGACGCCGCGGCCCCGTTGAGCCGGCGCGCCCTGCTCCTGCGCACGGGTGCCGCCGGCGTCCTCGTCGCCGGGGGACTGTCCGCGGCCCTGGTGCACCCGGCCGAGGCCTCGCCGCCCGCCACCGCGGCAGCGCTCGCGGGCACGGGATCGCACCGCGAGGTGCGGGACGTCTCCGCGAACCTCTGGGAGTGGAACTGGCGCTCGGTCGCCAAGGAGTGCACCACCGTGCTGGGCCCAGCCGGTTACGGCAGCGTGCAGGTCGCCCCGCCGCAGGACTCACTCAAGCGCACCTCGCTCGGCAACGGCAGCGACACGGTGCTCCACCCCTGGTGGGAGGTGTACCAGGCGGTCGACTACAAGTTGACCAGCCGGATGGGCACCGAGGCCGAGTTCAGGTCCATGGTGTCGGCCTGCCGCAAGGCCGGCGTCAAGGTCGTCGTCGACACGATCATCAACCACACCACCGGCCAGGGGAACGTCTCCTACGGGGGCGTGACGTACAGCAAGTACACCTACCCGGGCCTGTACGGGCCGTCGGACTTCCACCGCTACCCCACGGACTGCCCGGTCCCGCCGCCCGCGAACAGCGGCCGCCGGTCCGGCGACATCCAGGACTTCAACGACTACCGGCAGGTGTGGAACTGCGAGCTCGTCGGGCTCGAGGACCTGCGGACGGCCTCGCCGAAGGTGCGGGCGACGCTCGTCGCGTACATGAACAAGCTGCTGCGCTACGGCGTCTCGGGATTCCGGATCGACGCCGCCAAGCACATGAGCCAGCAGGACCTCTCCGCGATCTTCCGGGGACTGCGCCGCACCGTCGACGGGACCCGGCCGTACATCGCGCTCGAGGTCATGCCGGGCAGCCCGGGCCGGATCTCGCCGTGGGCGTACCTGCCCGTCGGCAACCTGCTCGGCTTCGACTACGCCAACCAGATCCAGGCGGCGTTCAAGAGCTACAACAACCCGCCGAACGACGGCAACATCGGTGACCTCAAGGTGTTCGGCGCCTCGTCCGGTCTGCTGCCCAGCAGCAAGGAACTCGTGTTCGTCGAGAACCACGACACCGAGCGCAACGGGTCGACGCTGAACTACAAGGACCCGAACAACGTCATCGCCAACGAGTTCATGCTGGCCTGGCCGCACGGCACGCCGCAGGTCTACGCGAGCTTCGCGTGGAGCACCGGCGACCAGTCGCCCCCGTCCGACGCGAACGGGCTGATCACCGACACCGTCTGCGACAACACCACGTGGGTCTGCGTGGACCGCGTCACCGGCGTCCGGAACATGGTCGGCTTCCACAACTACGTCGGCGGCGCCCCGGTGGCCAACTGGTACGACGACGGCGTGAACCTCATCGCGTTCAGCCGCGGGGACCGCGGGTTCTTCAGCACGAACAACGCGAAGACCGCGAAGACCGTCACCGTGCAGACCGGGCTCAGGGCCGGCACGTACTGCGACGTCATCCACGGCTCGCGCACGAGGTCCGGTACCTGCTCCGGCCCGACGGTGCAGGTCGCGGGCAACGGCAAGGCCACGATCACGGTGGGCGCGTACGACTCCGTCGCGTTCACCGCGCGGGACCGCGTCAGCTGAACCGGCCGGCGGGCGCGGTCATACTTCCCCTGACCGCGCCCGCCGTTCCCGCACCTCGGGGTGCCCATGGATCCGCTGAGCCGCCCGACCGGCAGCCACGTCGTCCTGCCCGCCGTCGAGGGCCGCGCGTACGCGACCCTGTCCCGGCGGCCGATGTCCCGCACGGAGCGGTACGCGCTCGGGCGCGCCCTGCGGCGCCAGGTCCCGCGCTCCAGCCTGGGCGCCTGGACGCCGCCCGAGGGCCGCCCCGACCCCGTCGACCTGGTGATCGCCGCGAACGCCGACCGGGTCCCCGAGCTCGTCGCCGTCCGCATGGGCCGGATGGTCGCCTCGCCCTACGCCTTCCTCCGCGGCAGCGCCGGGATCATGGCGCACGACTTCGCCGGGCTGCCGGCGACCGGCATCACGCCGGTCATCTGCGGCGACGCGCACCTGGGCAACTTCGGGTTCTACGCCTCGCCGGAGCGGGACCTCGTGTTCGACCTCAACGACTTCGACGAGGCCCACCCCGGCAGCTGGGAGTGGGACCTCCGGCGCCTCGTCACCAGCGTCTGGGTGGCGGGCCGGCAGAACGGCTGCGACGAGGACGCGGCCGCGGACGCCGTCCGCGCCTGCATCGCGGAGTACCGCACGGAGGTCCGCGAGCTGGCACACCAGCCGCTGCTCTCCCGGGCCTTCGAGCGCCTCGATCTCGACCGGCTCCAGCACAGCACCTCCGACGAGGGCTTTCGCCGGGAGGTCCGCCGGGCGGCGCGGCGCGCCCGCGGCCGCACCAGCGACCGCGCACTGCCCCGGTTCACGGAGCAGCACGAGGCCGGACGCCGGATCGTGGCGGAACCGCCACTGATCACACGCGTCGACGACCGGGAGCGTGAGCTCCTCGCGGAGGCCCTGGACGCCTACCTGCTCACGCTGACGCCACAGTGGCGGCGCGTGCTCGCCGGCTACACGCTCGTCGACGTCGCTCACAAGGTCGTCGGCGTCGGCAGCGTCGGCCTGCGCGCGTACGTCGCGCTGTGCGAGGGCAGCAGCCCCGACGACGTCGTCTTCCTGCAGCTCAAGCAGGCCCGGCGCTCCGTCGTCGCGCCGTTCGTGCACGGCGAGTCTGCGCTGCACGAGCACCAGGGCCAGCGCGTCGTGGAGTACCAGCAGGCCCTGCAGACCGTCAGCGACCCGCTGCTCGGATGGACGACCGTGGACGGGCGGCAGTACTACGTCCGCCAGTTCCGCGACATGAAGGGTGCCATCGCGGTCGACGGCATCGACGCCCGGGCGCTCGCGGACTACGCGGGCATCTGCGGCTACCTGCTCGCCAAGGGCCACGCGCGGACCAGCGGGGCGTCGATGATCGCCGCCTACGTCGGCGGGTCGGAGCGCCTCGACGAGGCGCTCGCCCGGTTCGCGCGGGCCTATGCGGACCAGGTCGAGCGTGACCACGCCGGGCTGGTGGAGGCGGTGTCGCGGGGGCGGCTCCCCGCGGAGCACGGAGTGTGACAGCGGCTCTCGTCGGGCCCAGTCCATCTGGACTAGTGTTCGGCCCTTCGGAACCCGTGCACGCGACCCGGAGGACACGATGGCCTCTCGCCTCAACCCCTACCTGACCTTCGACGGGAACGCCCGCGAGGCGATGGAGTTCTACAGGGACGTCTTCGGCGGCGACCTGCGGCTCAACACGTTCGGGGAGTACGGCATGGACGGCGCCGGCGCCGACGGCATCATGCACGCCCAGCTCGAGACGCCGTCCGGCTTCACGCTCATGGCCTCCGACACCGGGCCGGGCATGCAGCGGACGCAGGGCGACTCCATCACCGTCAGCCTCAGCGGCGACGACGGCGACGAGCTGCGCGGCTATTGGGAGAAGCTCTCGGCGGGCGGTCAGGTGACGATGCCGTTCGAGAAGCAGATGTGGGGCGACGAGTTCGGGATGTGCGTCGACCGCTACGGCGTCCCGTGGATGGTCGACGTCGTCGTGCCACAGGGGTGACCGATCAGGGCTGACGACAGGACGAGGGGCCCGCACGCCCCCCCGGCGCCCGGGCCCCTCGTCGGCTCGATCGGACCGGTTGGCTAGCGGCCCTGCTCGTCGACGTCGCCGCGCACCGGCGCGTCGCCCTCGACCTCGATCCGCTCCTTGCGGACGTCCGCGGAGACGGTCTCCTCCGACTCCACCGCGTGCTTCGCCATCCGCACCCGCTCGACGGGCACGGCCTCGGTGGTCACGACCGGCCGCTCCTCGGTGAGGACGACCTCGTGCTCCTCCTCGGAGAGGTCGGGCCCGCTCATCGCCTGGTCGACGTTGGCGTCGGTGACGGGCTCGCGCTCCAGCCGGACCTGCTCGCGGCTCACCGGCACGGTGACCTGCTGCTGCTCGGTGACGACGTACTTGCGCAGCCGCGCCCGGCCCGCCTCGACCCGCTCGGTCGCGGCGCGCAGCCGCTCCTCCGAGCGCGTCATGGCGTCGTCGGTGGTGGGACCCGACGTGTCGTGGCCCTGGTCCCCGCCGCGCGCCCACGTCCGCTCGCCCTCGCCGGTCCTGCCGAACGTCTCGGTCTGGCCCAGCCCGTAATACCGGTAGAGGGCGGCCTCCTCGGCCTCGCTCAGGTGGCCGTCCGCCGCGTCCAGCGACGGCGCGTCCTTGACCTGGTCCTTGCTGTAGGGGACCTGGAGATCCCCGTCGTCCCCGACGTGCGCGCCGGCGAGCGGCACGAAGCTCTCGCGACTGCCGAAGAATCCGGTCTGCACGGTGACCCACTGGGGGGTCGCGGTCTCGTCGTCGAGGAACACCTGACCGATCTTCCCGATGCGCTGGCTGCCGCTGTCGACGAGCTGGCTGCCGACGAGCCGCTCGGGGTTCAACTGCTCGTTCATCCCGTCCTCCGGGTCCGAGGGTTGCTGACATCAGGGACGACGCGTTCACCTGCCGGGCATGACGCACTTTTCCGGACCGATCCGGCGAACCGGGCGTTCGATCGGGTGGTCCGGGCCGATCACACGGGTTCAGACCGCCGGGGCCGGGGTACCCGTGGTCCGGACGACGACCCTCCCGGCCCGGCAGGTGGACCCCGTGGACGAGCAGCGCGAGCCCGTGGCGCAACTCCCCGTGCGTCCCGACCCGGTCGACGAGCAGGCGGAGATCCTCGCGCTGGTCGCGCCGCTGCGCCGCTTCGCGCTCTCGCGCCTGCACGACGTGCACGACGCCGACGACGTCGTGCAGGAGACCCTGACCCGGGTGCTCGCCGCGCGCGGGAGGCTGGAGGAGGGCACCCTCACCGGCTACGCCTTCACTGTCGCCCGGAACCTCGTCGCCGCCCACTACCGCGAGGCGGAGCTGCACCGCCGGCACGCCCCGCGGCTCGTGGAACCGGGCGAGCCCGAGCGGCCCGAGCACGTCGTGCTCGCCGCGGAGGACCGCCGGGCCCTGGGCGCGGCGCTCGGCGAGCTGCCCGAGGAGCAGCGTGACCAGCTCGTCGAGCACGTCGTGCACGACGTCCCCGTCACCGACCTCGGTGAGGGGCCCGGCGCGGTGGCCGCCCAGCTCGCGCGCACCCGCGCGCGGCTCCGGCTGGACTACGTGCTGGCGCTGCGCGGCGTCACGCTGCCCACCGCGCGCTGCCGCCCCGTCCTGCTCGCGGTCTCCGCGGGAGACCGGCGCCGGCAGGCGGCGCTGCGTGCCGTGGAGCACCTGGCGGTCTGTCGCACCTGCGCGGAGCTGAGCGAGCCGCTGCTGCGGCGGCGGCGTGCGCTCGCCGGCGTCGTCCCGTGGATCCCGCTCGGCGCCTGGCACGGCCGGATCGTGCGCTGGGTGCGCGGCCATCCCGCACAGACCGCCGCCTCGGCCGGCGTCACCGCCGCGGTCGTCGCGGTCCTCGCCGTCATCGCGTCCGGCGCCCCCGCCGCTCCGCCGTCGCCGTCCACGCCCCCGTCGCCGGTCGTGTCGCCGACGGCCTCGGCCCGGGCGGCCGCGCCGTCACCACTCACCGGCCCGGCCGGTCCGGTGCTCCCGGTGGCCGCGCGTCTGGCCGACCTCGCGGGACGTACCGTCCGGGCGCACGGCGTCCGTGTGCTGGCGGTCCCCGCGGACGAAGGGTTCTGGGTCGGTGAGGGCCCGGGCCGGCGGGTCTGGGTGCAGCTGCGGTCGAACGGGGAGTCTCGGGTCACGATGCGGCCCGGTCAGCGGCTGACGTTCACCGGGCGAGTGGTCCGCGACGACGCCGACTTCGTGCGACG
The DNA here is from genome assembly GCA_035630955.1 of Kineosporiaceae bacterium. Classification (GTDB taxonomy): domain Bacteria; phylum Actinomycetota; class Actinomycetes; order Actinomycetales; family Kineosporiaceae; genus DATKNA01. The sequence continues at coordinate 2,950 of DASQJO010000217.1, read as the reverse complement.
CGCGGGCGTGACGGACGCCGAGGGTGCGGGCGAACTCGCACGGCAGGGAGCGCACGTCGAGGTGGACCCGGACGACCTGGTCGTTCCCACCGAGCCGGTGCCATCCTGACCGCATGAGTCGTCCACGGGGCGGCACCGACGCCTCGGGCACCGAGGGGCTCTGGATCTGCCCCGACTGCGGGGCGCGCCTCGTGAGCCGGAACCTCTCCCACAGCTGCGGGACCTTCTCCCTCGAGGCGCTGTTCGCGGGGTCGACGCCAGGGACCCTGAGCCTGGCGCGGGACTACGTCGCGATGCTCCACGGCCTGGGCGACGTCCAGGTGCTGCCGCAGAAGACCCGGCTCGTCGCGGTCGCCCGGGTCCGGTTCGCCGGCTTGAGCCCGCGCAAGGACGGCTTCGTCGCCAACTTCGCGCTGCACCGCTGGCTCGCCGGCCCCCGCATCGTCCGGACCGAGGACTACGGGCCGCGCTGGCGCTTCCACCACGTCCGCGTCAACAGCCGGGACGACCTGGACGACGAGCTCCGGGGCTGGCTCCAGGAGTCCCACGACGTCGTGGGACTGCAGGTCAGGGACGCAGGGCGATGACGTACGGCATGACGTTGTCAGGCCCGGACGTCAGGCCCGGACGTCGGGGGTGCGCAGCAGGTACATCAGGGCCAGGGCGAGCATGAGGACGAGGAACAGCGGCACGCTCACCAGGCCGATGAGCGTGGCGATCGGATACACGGCGAGACCGATGGTGTAGCGGCGGTTGCGGACCGCCAGCAGCTCGGTGCTGACGTGCGGCTTGTGCAGCTCCGGATGACGCAGCAGGTAGCGCCACAGGATGTTGAACGTCACCGCCATCGCGCTGCTGGTCGCGCCGTAGACCAGGACGGCGAGCCGCTGGTCGCCCGCCGTCCCCTCACGGGCGTAGTCGGCGAGCAGCGACGTCGGCCAGGGCAGCACGGTGACGGGCAGCAGGAGGAGCAGGTTGAGCACCTGCACCCCGTGGTCGGCCCGCCGCAGCAGGTTGAACGTCGCGTGGTGGTTGAGCCAGATGATGCCGACGATCAGGAAGGACACCAGGTAGGCCACGTACTGGGGCCACTGGTGGAGGAGGGCGGAGCCCAGCTGGCCGTGGTTCTCCGCCGGGTCGGGCACCTTGATGTCGAGGATGAGCAGCGTGATGACGATGGCGAAAACGCCGTCGCTGAAGGCCTCGAGCCGGCCGACGCTCAGCCCGAACGTCTGAGCGCCCTGGCCGTCCGCCTCGGCCCGCTCCTCGGCGGAACGGTCAGCTGCACTCACGCGGTACTCCGTTCGTCGGTTCCGAGGGTGCTCCTCCATGCTTGCACTCAGCAGAAGGTGTCCCACTCTCCAAGCCGGAGGGAGCGCCAGGCGCGCAAGCGGCCCGCGCCCTGGCCGTCGCCCGGCGCCAGGTGGCGCCGGCGGACAGCGGACGGACAGCCCGGGGCGTCAGGCTCTACGCATGCCGTCGATCCAGGACCGCCACGTCCTCGCGCTCCCCGAGGGACTGTGCCGCAGATGCGTCCGCGCGCTCAGCCGCCGGCTACGGGATCTGCCTGGCACGGAGTGGTTCGAGGTCGACGCGGTGGCCGGCGTGGTGCGGATCAGCGGCGAGGTCGACGTCGCGGCCGCGCAAGCCGCGATCAGCGGCTCACGCTGCTCGTGAGCAGGGCCCGCTGCGCCTGGACCCTGGCCTCACCCGCGACGTCGGCGTGGCCGGCGGCCGTCGCCGCCTCGGCGACGAACTCCCAGAGCTGGACGAGCGCCCACGGGTACTCGCGGTTCTGCAGGAGGGCCGTCGCCAGACGGCCTTCCTCCACCGCCAGGTCGTGCTCACCGGCGGCGAGCGCCAGCCGCCCCCGGCCCCACGCGGCCCAGGCCTGGCACCGCGGGTTCTGCACGCGCCGCGCGACGTCGTTGCCCCGCCCGAGGAGCTCTCGGGCCTCGGCGTCGTTCCCGCTGCTCAGCAGGGTGTGGCCGAGGTGGACGAGCGCGAAGGCGAGCCCGTGGAAGGAGCCGTCGTGCTCGTCGAACGCGATCGCACGGCGCAGGGCGTCGATGGCCTCGCGCCGGCGGCCGGTCTCGCGCAGGGCGATCCCCAGGTGCGAGAGCATCGCGCCCTCCAGCACGCGGTGACCCGTCACCGCGGCCTGTTCCAGGCCGAGCTCCCACTCCGTCATCGAGGCGTCGAACCGGGCCTGACCGAGCGCGAGGAGCGCCTTGATGTAGTGCATCATCACCCGGATGCCCGGTTCGGCCTCGCGGTCCAGCTCCTCGTCCGCCTGTCGCACCAGCTCCTCGCTGTGCGCGAAGTCGGGGCCGAACTGCCCCTCCCACGCGATGGCGAGCCGGGACAGCGCAGCGCCCTGCCGGTTGCCGATCCCCTCGAGCAGCGTCAGGCTCTCGCGCGCGGCCGCGCGTGACTCCGGCGTGGGGTAGTGGACGTGGAACAGCGCGAACGCCTGCAGCGCGAGGGCCCGGCAGCCGGTCGAGCCGCCCGGCAGCGCGAGGAGGGCGGTGACGGCGGCGACGCCCTCGTAGCGAAGGTTGTACTGCCAGAACCAGATCAGCGCGTTGACCAGGTGGAGGCCGGCGTCCACGTCCTCCGTCCGCCCCGTGCGCCGCGCCCGGTCGATGGCGAAGTCGAGCGCGGCACGCAGGTTGTCGTGCTCCTCGCGCAACCGCGCCGTCCCGGTGCCTCCGGAGCGGGTCAGCGAGCCGTGCTCGCGGGCGAACGCGGTGAAGTGGTCCAGGTGACGGATGCGGAGGGCGTCCGCCTCCCCGGCCTCGCGCAGCTTGCTCCACCCGTAGTCGCGGATGGTGACGAGCAGCCGGAAGCGGCCGGTGTCCGGGTCGGGGACGACGAGCGAGCGGTCGACGAGCCGGAAGAGCAGGTCGAGGACGTCCTCCGCCTCGAGCTCGCCGAACGGGGAGACCTG
>DASQJO010000216.1:0-1550 GCA_035630955.1 Kineosporiaceae bacterium | reverse complement strand
CCCGTCGACGGACGCCGCGACGCGGGCGGAGCTGGAGGCGGCGTTCCGGCGGTGGCGTGACCTGCTCGCGGCGGGGCTGCGGCGCGGGGTGTCCGACGGCGCGTTGCCGGCGCACCTCGACCCGGACGCCGCGGCGGAGTCGCTCGTAGCCGCCGTCCAGGGCGGCAGCGTGCTCGCCGCGCTGGCGGACGCGCCCGGGCCGTTGCAGGCGGCGCTCGACCGCGCGATCGCCCAGGTGCTGTCCGGCTGACCGGTCAGACCGCGGGCGTCCAGGGGACTTTCTGCCGGTCGAGCTGGAGCGCCTCGAGAGCGGCGTCCACGACCGAGCGGCCGGGGGTGCTGATCGCGTCGACCGGGACCGGGGCGGTCCGCAGCGCCAGCGGGCGCCGGGCGCCGGGGAGGGCCACCTCGTCGAAGGCCTCCGCCGCGACGCCCTCGAGCCGGCTGCTCACCTGCGGCAGGCCGGTCGCGTCGGTGGCGGGCAGGAGCACGGCCAACTCGCCGGGGCCGATCCGGTAGGCCAGGTCGCCCACGCGGAGCACGCCGCGCAGGGCCGTCGCCAGCGCCTCGAGGATCTCGTCCGCGGTGGGGTCGCCGAGGTCGGTGCGGATCCGGGCGAGCCCCTCGACGTGGGCCGCCACCAGCGAGACCGGGATGGACTGCCGCTGGGACGTCCGGACGGCGGCCTCGACGTCCGCGGTGAGGCGGCGGGCGAGCGGGAGGCCGGTGACCGGGTCGTCGTCCTGCACGGCGCGGGCCGCCGGGCGGGAGACCGAGCGCAGGGCGGAACCGGCCATGCGGGCCAGCCGGCTCAGCACGTCCAGCTCGCCGGTGGTGAAGATGCGGTCGTCGTGGCGACGGGCGAGCAGGCTGCCCGCGACGGTTCCGCCGCTCGGCACCGGGACGGTGAGCAGGGCGGTGGCGGCGCCGTCGGCCAGCGGGTCGCCCTCGACGACGCGCCGCACGGGATGCGCGACGCGCAGCAGCGCAGCGAGCGTGGCGGGGCCCCAGAGGCCGTCGGCGTCCGGGCCGCCCGGGTGCAGCCAGAGCACGCGGGGCCCCTCGACCGTGCGCAGGACCAGCGCGGTGACGTCGCCCTCGATCAGCCGGGCGGCCTGCTCGCAGGCGATCCGGGCGATCGCCGGCGCGTCCGGCGCCTGCTCGATCGCGCGGGCGGCGGCCTGCAGGGCGGCGCGGACGGCGGGGGACGGTCCGCGGCGACGGCGTCGCAGCTGCGGCGAACCGGCCGGCTGCGACCGCTGCAGCGGGACGAACGGGTCGCCGTCCTCGGGCTCGCGGGCAGCAGGCGGGGCGGCCTCGTCCCCGGCGTCCCCGGCGTCCCCGGCGTCCCCGGCGTCCTCGGCCTCGTCGGCGTCGTCGTCGAGCTCGTCGAACTCGTCGAACTCGTCGTCCGCCTCGCCGGCGTCGGTGATCACGGGGATCTCGGCTGTCGTCTCCGCGTCGTCCGCGTGGACGTCGTCCGCCGCCGTCGAGGCGGTGGAACGGAAGCCCGGCACGTGCTGCAGGAGCGACCACAGCGGGCTGGGACG
>DASQJO010000215.1:0-5720 GCA_035630955.1 Kineosporiaceae bacterium | reverse complement strand
ACGCCCGGGCAGGACGGGCAGGGACGGCGCGGGCCAACGGTTCACTCCATCAAGGTTACCCGGCGGCGTCGAGACCACCGATCGAACTCTTCAGAAGGCGGGCCAGGGGATGGAGGGGCGGTGGCCGCCGGGGCGGGGGTGGCGCCGGGAGCTCAGCAGCCGCCGGACGCGGTGCAGGGTCCGCTGCACCTCGCCGCGGTCGAGCAGTCCGAGCAGCCCGCGGCGCAGCGCCCCATCGCCGGCGAGGTCGGTGGCGAGCTGCTCGAGCACCTCGACCGCCTCGTCCGGCAGCGGGTCCCCCGCCCAGCCCCACAGCACCGTCCGCAGCTTCTCGTCCTCGTTGAACGTCAGCCCGTGGTCGACGCCGTAGACGCGGCCGTCCCCGCTGCGCAGGATGTGGCCGCCCTTGCGATCGGCGTTGTTCGCGACCGCGTCGAGCACGGCGAGCCGGCGCAGGTCGGGGTCGTCGGCGTGCACGAGGACGACGCGCTCGCCGTCCCAGCCCGACGCCTCCACCACGTCCAGCCACCCGGGCGGCCGACGGTTCGGCGGGACGACGTCCACCAGCCCCGCCCCCGGCTCGGCGACCGGCATCTCGTCGTCCTCGGCGGGGTCGCCGAGGATCCACCACTGCACGCTGCCGGCGCCGAACGGCCCGTCGGCGCGCAGCGTGGTGGGCGGCACCAGCCCCCAGCCGGTCGCCGCCGAGAGCAGGTAGGTGGCGGCCTCGCGGTTGGCGAGCGTGTGGGTCGGGAAGTCCCAGAGCGGCCGCTCCCCCGCCGTCGGCTTGTAGACGCACAGGGCGCGGACGCCGTCCAGCTCGGCCTCGGCCAGCAGGGTGGCGTTGCTCGCGTCGACGATCCGGCCGCGGACCTCGAGCTCGCCGCGGGCGAGGATCTCCAGCGCGTCGGACTCGTCGATCCCGGGCCGCGGGTCCTCCGGCGGGATGGGCAGCGCCACGGTCAGCGCCGGTACCCGTTCGCCCGGGGGCAGATGTGGCCGGACGGGTCGAGCGGGTTGGTGCAGAACGGACAGGGCGGGCGGCCCGCGGCGACGACGGCGAGGGCCCGCTTGGTGAAGGCGCGTGCCGCGGCGCCGCTGATGCTCACGCGGAGCACGGCCCCCTCGAGCTCGTCGGTCTCCTCGTCCTCGTCCTCCTCGACGGACACGCCCTCGGCGTAGCACTCGACGACGACGCGGCCGGAGTCCGGGTCCCAGGCGAGGCTCATCGCACCGACCCGGAACTCCTCCTCGATCGGGGTCTCCAGCGGGTCGTTGTCCTCGGCGTCGACGGGTGCGACGGCGGGCACGGGAGCCTTGCCCCCGCTGACCCGCACCACCTCGTCGAGCAGCTCGTCGACCCGCTCGGCCAGCACCGACACCTGCGCCTTCTCCAGCGCGACGCTGGTGACCCGGGTGCCGCTGCGTGCCTGCAGGAAGAAGGTGCGCGACCCGGGCTCGCCGACCGTGCCGGCGACGAACCGGTCCGGCGGGTCGTAGTCGAAGACCTGGCGAGGCATGTCGCGACCCTACGCGGTTCCCGTCGAGCCGCCCACGACGGCATCGGAGGACGCCGCCGGTGTCGTCCTCGGGCTCGAACGGCGGCGGCGCGGGCGCTTCGGCGGCACCAGACCGGAGAGGTCGCCGCCGGTGTCGTTGACCCGCAGGGCGAACGGCCGCAGCGGTGTGTACCGGACGACGGAGACCGAGCAGGGGTCGACGACGATCCGCTGGAAGGCGTCCAGGTGCATGCCGAGCGCGTCCGCGAGCAGCGACTTGATGATGTCGCCGTGCGACACGGCGGCCCAGACGGCGTCCTCGCCGTGCTCGCGCGCCACCGCGGCGTCGTGCTCGCGGACGGCCTCCACCGCGCGAAGCTGCATCCCGAGCATCGATTCGCCGTGCTCGCCCGGGAACGTCACGGCGGACGGGTGCGCCTGCACGACCCGCCACAGCGGCTCCTTCGCGAGCTCCTTGAGCGGGCGTCCGGTCCAGTCGCCGTAGCGCGCCTCGCCGAGGCGGTCGTCCACCAGCGGCACCGGGCGCACGGCCCCCTGGGGGCCGGGGACGCCGACGAGCTCGGCGACCGTCTCACGGCAGCGCTGCAGCGGGCTCGTGACGACGGCCGCGAGCGGCACGGCGGCGAGCCGCCCGGCGAGGGTCTGTGCCTGGGCGCGGCCGACGTCGTCGAGGCCGATCCCTGGGGTCCACCCGGCGAGCGTCCCGCTGGCGTTCGCCGTCGTGCGGCCGTGACGGACGAGCAGCACGGTGGGCACGGAGGTCACTCTAGATCGGTAGGCCCTGGGCCGGCCCGGCGGCTCAGGCGACGGCGGAGCGACGTCGCGCGAGCCTGCGCCGCTGGGTGGCGAGGTACGGGCGGGCTCGCCGCCGGCCGCCGCGGACGGCGATGGCGCGGTCGAGGTCGGCCAGCGCGTCCGCGACCACCTCGACGTCCGGGTCCCAGCCACGGCGCTCGCACTCGGCGATCCAGTCGGCGGGGCTGAGGTGGCCGCGCTGGCCGTTGCAGCGCCGGCAGGCGACGACCTCGTTCTCCAGCCAGGACGGTCCACCCTTGACCTTGGGCACGAGGTGGTCCGTCGTGGCCTGCACCAGGCCGGTGCAGGAGCGGCGGCACCAGACGCAGTGCTCGCCGTCGCGCGCCGCGGCCGCGCGCAGCCGCTCGGCGCGATCCGGTTGGGGGTTCATCGGCAGGTGCAACGCACCTGCCCCGTCATCTCTGCCGTGATCATTGTCAGGAGAGTCGGTCAGGTCGGGCTGATCGTGCCCGCCGCCAGGAGGAGCGCGAGCAGGATGCCTGCCGCCACCCGGTACCACACGAAGACCGTGATCGGGTGCCGCGCGACGAAGCGCAGCAGCCAGGCGATGGCGGCGTAGGCGACGACGAAGCTCACCAGCGTCCCGACGACGAGCGGCCCCCACCCGACGACGGACGTGTCGACGTCCTTGAGCTCGTAGAGGCTGGCGCCGGTCAGCGCCGGGATCGCCAGGAAGAAGGACAGCCGGGTCGCGGTGACGCGGTTGAAGTCCTGGAGCAGGCCCGCCGAGATCGTCGCGCCCGACCGCGAGATGCCCGGCACGAGCGCGGCACACTGCACGAGGCCGATGATCAGAGCCGACCTGAGGGTGAGCTCCTCCTCGCCCAGCTTCTGCCGGCTCCGGCCCTCGGCCACGTACATGACCCCGCTCCACAGGATGAGCGCGGCCGCCACCACCCACAGGTTCCGCAGCGGCCCGGTGATGAGCGGCTTGAAGAGCACACCCGCGATCACGACGGGGATCGAGCCCGCGATGACGTACCAGGCGAACCGGTAGTCGGGGTCGGTCCGGGCCTCGGCGGAGAGCAGGCCCCGCACCCACGCCCCGACCAGGCGCACGATGTCCCGCCGGAAGTACAGGAACGTGGCGACGATCGCCCCGAACTGGATGATCACCGTGAACGCGGTCACGGCCGGGTTGTCCGTCTGCTCGCCGAGCAGCGACTCGGCGACCGTCAGGTGGCCGGTGCTCGACACGGGCAGGAACTCGGTCAGTCCCTCGACGACGCCCAGGACGACGCTGTCGCCGTAGCCGATCGACGAGCTCACGCGGCGACCCCGGACGCCTCGAGCGCGTCCGCCATGTCGCGCAGCAGCTGGAGCCGCTGCTCGAGCGTGCGCGCCGTCGGAGTGATCGACAGGGTCGTGACGCCGGCCTCGGCGTACGCCACGAGCCGGTCGCGGATCCGCTCGATGGGTCCGATCAGGCTGGTCGCGTCGATGAACTCGACGGGGACGGCGGCCGCGGCGTCCCGGGGCTTGCGGTCGAGGTAGAGGTCCTGGACCTGCTGAGCGGCGTCGTCGAAGCCCATCCGGCGGGCGAGCGCGTTGTAGAAGTTCTGCTCCCGGCTGCCCATACCACCGACGTACAGGGCGGCGTACGGGCGGAGCGGGTCGGCGGCCGCGGCGACGTCGTCCGCCACCGAGACCGGCGTGCTCGAGACGACGTCGAAGCCGGCGAGCGGATCCGCCTCGGTGCCCTTGCCGGCGGCGGCGCGGGCGGTCCGGATCGGGTCGAGGCTGAGCGCACCGTGCTCCGGCGAGAAGAAGATCCCGAGCCAGCCGTCCGCGATCTCGCCGGTGAGCGCGAGGTTCCGGGGCCCGGTCGAGGCCAGATAGACCGGGATCTGCGGGCGCACCGGATGGACGATGAGCTTGAGCGCCTTGCCCGGCCCGTCCGGCAGCGGCAGCGTGAAGTGCCTTCCCTCGAAGGCCACCGTGTCGCGCCGCAGCGCCATGCGGACGATCTCGACGTACTCGCGGGTCCGCTCCAGCGGCTTGTCGAACCGCACCCCGTGCCATCCCTCGGACACCTGCGGACCGCTCACGCCGAGCCCGAGCCGGAAGCGCCCGCCGGAGAGTGCGTCGAGGGTTGCCGCGGTCATCGCCGTCATGGCCGGCGTCCGCGCGGGGATCTGCAGGACCGCGGAGCCGACGTCGATCCGCTGCGTCTGCGCCGCCACCCACGCGAGCACCGTCACGGCGTCCGACCCGTAGGCCTCCGCCGCCCAGCACACCGCGTACCCCAGCCGGTCGGCCTCGACGGCGAGGGCCAGGTTCTCGGCGTCGTTCCCCGCCCCCCAGTAGCCGAGGTTCAGTCCCAAGCGCATGGGGCCGGAGCGTACCGGGCCGGGTTCGCTCCGGGGTGCCGTCCGCCGCGCACGCCCGCCGCCCGCTAGGTTGCGGGCCGTGGAGGAGAGTCTCGTCGGCCGGAGCGGGCTGCGCGTGTCCCGGCTCGGGCTGGGGACCCTGACCTGGGGCCGGGACACGGACGAGCACGAGGCCGCCGACCAGCTCAAGCAGTTCGTGGACGCCGGGGGCACGCTGGTGGACACCGCTGCCTCGTACGGCGACGGCGCCGCGGAGGAGCTGCTCGGCCTGCTCCTCGGCTCCGTCGTGCCCCGTTCGGAGCTGGTCGTCTGCACCAAGGCGGGCATGACGCGGCGCGACGGCATCCGGCGCCGCGACACGTCCCGGCGGGCCATGCTCGCGGACCTCGACGCGTCCCTGCAGCGGCTCGAGACCGACCACGTCGACGTCTGGCTGGCGCACGCCTGGAGCGACGAGGCGCCCCTGGAGGAGACGCTGTCCGCACTCCAGCACGCGGTCGTCAGCGGCCGGGCCCGCTACGTGGGCTTCTCCAACTACTCCGGCTGGCAGACGGCCCGCGCGGCGACGGTGCTGCAGCAGGCCGGCGTGCCGGCGGTGGCCGTGGAGGTGGAGTACTCGCTCGTGCAGCGCGGCGTCGAGCGCGAGGTGCTCCCGGCGTCCCAGGCCCTCGGGCTCGGGCTGTTCGCCTGGTCCCCGCTCGGCCGCGGCGTGCTCACCGGCAAGTACCGTGGCGGGACGCCCGCGGACTCCCGCGGGGCCTCCCCGCACCTCTCGGCGTTCGTCGGGCAGTACCTCGACGCCGGGTCGCGACGGGTGGTGGACGCCGTGGTGACCGCCGCGGACGGCCTCGGGTGCTCACCGGTCGAGGTGGCGCTCGCGTGGGTGCGGGACCGCCCGGGTGTGGCCTCGGTCCTCGTCGGGGCGCGGACGGCGGCGCAGCTGCAGGCCTCCCTGACCAGCGACGAGGTCGCGCTGCCGGCGCAGATCACGGCGGTGCTCGACGAGGTGTCGGCGCCGCCGGTGGCCTATCCCGAGCGCTTCTGAGGGGTCCTA
>DASQJO010000214.1:0-8063 GCA_035630955.1 Kineosporiaceae bacterium | reverse complement strand
GTCCCGCAGCCCCGGCAGGTCCGGCCGGACCTCGTCGATCATCGCCCGGTAGTCGCTGGCCTTGAACGACGGCACCGAGACGAGCGTCCGGATGCCCGCCTGGCCGAGCACGTAGGACACCTCGTGGGTGCGGTAGGCGGGGTTGATGTTGACGAGGATCGCCCCGATCCGAGCGGTGGCGTACTGGACGAGCATCCATTCCAGGCAGTTCGGGGCCCAGATGCCGACGCGCTCGCCCGTCCCGATGCCGAGCGCGAGGAGTCCGCGGGCGACGCGGTCGACCTCGGCGTCCAGCTCGGTGTACGTCAGGCGGCGTCCGGCCGCGACGTCGACGACGGCCTCGCGGTCGCCGAACCGCTCCACCGCACGCCTCAGGTTGGCGTCGATCGTCTCGCCGAGCAGCGGGGTGGTCGACGTTCCGCTGGCGTACGACGTCGTGGGCATCGGGCCTCCTCGGCTGCTCCGGCTGTGGCCCCTAGTGAAGCCCTTGACGAGAGCCAGGGGAATGCCGGGACTCGCGCAGGGGGATCCGGACGCCGGTGCTCTCGGCGACCTCGACCGCGCGGTCGTACCCGGCGTCCACGTGCCGCACGATGCCCATCGCGGGGTCGTTGGTCAGCACCCGCTCGAGCTTCGCTGAGGCGAGCGGCGTCCCGTCGGCCACCGTCACCTGGCCGGCGTGGAGGGACCGCCCGATCCCGACGCCGCCGCCATGGTGGATCGAGACCCAGGTGGCGCCCGACGCGGTGTTGACCATGGCGTTGAGCAGCGGCCAGTCGGCGATGGCGTCGGAGCCGTCGGCCATCGCCTCCGTCTCGCGGTAGGGCGAGGCGACGGAGCCGGTGTCGAGGTGGTCGCGGCCGATAACGACCGGAGCCGTGATCTCGCCGCTCGCGACGAGCTCGTTGAACCGCAGGCCGGCGCGGTCGCGCTCGCCCTGGCCGAGCCAGCAGATCCGCGCGGGCAGCCCCTGGAAGGCGACCCGCTCCTGAGCGGCGGTGATCCATCGGTGCAGGTGGTCGTCGTCTGGGAAGAGGTCGAGCACCGCCCGGTCGGTGACGGCGATGTCGGCCGGGTCGCCGGAGAGCGCCGCCCACCGGAACGGGCCCTTCCCCTCGCAGAACAGCGGCCGGATGTACGCGGGGACGAACCCGGGGAAGGCGAAGGCGCGCTCGAAGCCGCCCTGCCGGGCCTCGTCCCGGATGGAGTTGCCGTAGTCGAAGACCTCGGCACCGGCGTCGAGGAACCCGACCATCGCCTCGACGTGCCGGGCCATGGACGCGCGGGCCCGATCGGTGAACTCCTCGGGCTTGGCCGCCGCGTACTCGTGCCACTCCTCGAGGCCGACGCCGGCCGGGAGGTAGGAGAGCGGGTCGTGCGCCGACGTCTGGTCCGTGACGACGTCGACCTCGACGCCGCGGCGCAGCAGCTCGGGCAGGACGTCGGCGCAGTTGCCGACGAGCCCGACGGAGAGCGCACGGCGCTCCGCCGTGGCCGACAGGCACCGGCGGACGGCGTCGTCGAGGTCGTCGGCCACCTCGTCGAGGTACCGCGTGCGGACCCGGCGGCTCAGGCGCGCGGCGTCGACGTCGACGACGAGGCAGACGCCGTCGTTGAGCGTGACGGCGAGCGGCTGCGCCCCGCCCATGCCGCCGCAGCCGCCGGTCACGGTCAGGGTGCCTGCCAGGCTGCCCCCGAATCGCTTCGCCGCGACCGCGGCGAACGTCTCGTAGGTGCCCTGCAGGATCCCCTGCGTGCCGATGTAGATCCAGGAGCCGGCGGTCATCTGGCCGTACATCGTCAGGCCCAGCGCCTCCAGCCGCCGGAACTCGGGCCACGTCGCCCAGTCCCCGACGAGGTTGGAGTTCGCGATGAGCACGCGGGGCGCCCACTCGTGGGTCCGCATCACGCCGACCGGCCTGCCGGACTGGACCAGCAGCGTCTCGTCGCCCGCCAGCGTGGTGAGCGTGCGGACGATCGCGTCGAAGCTGGCCCAGTCGCGGGCGGCACGGCCGGTGCCCCCGTAGACGACGAGGTCGTCGGGGCGCTCGGCGACGTCCGGGTCAAGGTTGTTCATCAGCATCCGCAGCGGCGCCTCGGTCTGCCAGCTGCGGGCGGTCAGCGTCGTGCCGCGTGGTGCGCGGACGGGTCGGGCTCCGATCATCGTGAGGTCCTCCTCGGCGGGCTGCCTCGGTGCTCAGCTTCTGCGTCGTTGCTCAGCGGATGCGGGTTTCGACGGTCGAAAAACCCGCACAGGCTGAGCAACGCCGCCCTGGCTGAGCACCGAGGGTCGGGTGGTCAGGTCAGGGGGTGGCCGAGGGCGGATTCGGCGGCGGACACGAGCGTGCCGTCGCGGACGGCGCTCACCACGGCCTCGATCTCCGGGGCCGCCCACCGGTCGGCGCCGGGACCGGGGACACCGGCCGCGCGGACGGCGTCCCGCACGGCGGCCGTCGCCGGCGCGGGGGCGAGCGGCGCGCGCAGGTCGAGGGCCCGCGTGGCGGTGAGGATCTCGACGGCGATCACGCGGGTCAACCCGTCGAGCGCGCGCCGCAGCTTGCGGCCCGCGGCCCAGCCCATCGAGACGTGGTCCTCCTGCATCGCGGACGACGGGATCGAGTCGACGCTCGCCGGCGCCGCGAGCCGCTTCAGCTCCGTGACCACGGACGCCGCCGTGTACTGCGCGATCATCAGGCCGGAGTCGACGCCGGGGTCGTCGGCGAGGAACGGCGGCAGGCCGTGGTTGCGGGCGACGTCGAGGAACCGGTCGGTCCGCCGCTCGGACATCGACGCGACGTCGGCGACGGCGATCGCCAGGAAGTCGAGGGCGTAGCCCAGCGGTGCGCCGTGGAAGTTGCCGTTCGACTCGACGCGCCCGTCGCCGGTGAGCACCGGATTGTCGATCGCGGCGGCGAGCTCGCGGGAGGCGACGAGCGCGGCGTGCTCGAGGGTGTCCCGGGCGGCGCCGTGCACCTGCGGCGCGCAGCGCAGCGAGTAGGCGTCCTGCACCCGGGTGCACTCCGGTCCGCGATGACTGGCCATGATCCCGCTGTCGTGCAGCAGGGCACGCAGGTTGGCGGCGGACGCCGCCTGCCCGGGGTGCGGGCGCAGCGCCTGCAGGTCGGCGGCGAAGACGGCGTCGGTCCCGAGCAGGGCCTCGACGGAGAGCGCGGCCGCCACGTCGGCCGCGCGCAGCAGCGCGCGCAGGTCGTGCACGGCGAGGACCAGCATCCCGAGCATCCCGTCCGTGCCGTTGATCAGGGCGAGCCCCTCCTTCTCGGCCAGCTCGACGGGCGCGATCCCGGCGTCCGCGAGGGCGGCGGCCGCGGGTCGGCGAATCCCATGCGCGTCGTCCACCTCGCCCTCGCCCATGAGCGCGAGCGCGACGTGCGCGAGCGGCGCGAGGTCCCCGGAGCAGCCGAGCGACCCGTACTCGTGGACGACGGGCGTGATCCCGCCGTCCAGCATCGCCGCGTAGGCGCAGGCCGTCCCGGGCCGGACGCCGGTGTGCCCGGAGGCCAGCGTGCGGAGCCGGAGCAGCATGAGCGCGCGGACGACCTCGCGCTCGACCTGCGGCCCGGACCCCGCCGCGTGCGAGCGGACCAGGCTGCGCTGCAGCTGGGCCCGACGCTGGACGGGGATGTGGGTGGTGGCGAGCGCCCCGAAGCCGGTCGAGATGCCGTAGTGCGGCTCGTGGTGGCCGGCGAGCTTCTCCACCACGGCCCTGCTGCGGGCCATCGCCTCGAGCGCCTCCTCCGCGAGCCGGACGCCGGCGCCGTCGCGCGCGACGCGGACGACGTCCGCCGGGTCGAGCGGACCGGGGCCGACGAGGACGGGTGTCGAGCTCATGACCCCATCGGACCCCTGTGGCCCCGACCGCGGCCAGCACCGAACGGACGATTCCGTCCGGGATCCCAGACGTTCCTACGATGTCCGCATGGTCCCGGCGGCCCGGCAGGTGCTGCAGCTCCTCGACGCCCTCGCCCGCCAGCCCGCGCCGGTCCCCGCGGCCGTCCTCGTGCGCGAGCTCGGCCTGCCTCGCTCGACCGTGTACCACCTGCTCGGGGAGCTGATCCGCGCCGGCTTCGCCGTCCACCTCCCGGAGGAGCGGCGCTACGGCCTCGGCGTCGCCGCACTCGAGCTCGGCACCGCCTATCTCGCCCAGGAGCCGCTCGGCCGGCTGGCCCGGCCCGTGCTCGCCAGGCTCGTCGACCGCGTCGGCCAGTCGACGCACCTCGCCGTGCTGCACGGCCGCGAGGTGCTCTACGTCGTCGAGGAGCGCGCGCCGGGCCGGCCCTCGCTCGTGACGGACGTCGGGGTCCGGCTGCCCGCCCAGCTGACGGCGAGCGGCCGGTCGGTGCTGGCGGAGCTGCCGCCCGCGCAGGTCCGGGCGCTGTTCCCGGCGCCGGCGGCGTTCGTCGACCGCACCGGCGTCGGCCCGCGCTCGCTGACCGCGCTGCGCGCCGTGCTCGCTGGCGTGCGGCGGCAGGGTTACGCGACCGAGGACGGTGAGGTCACGCCGGGTTTCGCCTCCGTGGCGGCGGCGGCACGCGACCACACCGGTCACCCGGTCGCCGGCCTGGCCATCACGTTCGCCGCCGAGGACGTGCCGGACGCCGAGCGCGACCGGCTCGCCCGAGCGGTCGTCGCCGCCGCCGCCGAGCTGACCCGCCGGCTGGGCGGAACCGTCCCCCGGTGAGACATGAGAGGCCGGCGCGGCGTCGGGGTATAGCGCCCGCGTGACGTCCCGCCCGGAGACCGAGGAGGCACGGTTCGACGAGCCGCGGTCCGACCTCGAGCGCAGCCACGTCGATCTCACCCCCGCACAGGAGGGCCGGGGCTGGCGCTCCTACCTGCGCGCCTTCGGGCCCGGCCTCGTCACGGGGGCGAGCGACGACGACCCGTCGGGCATCGCCACCTACTCGCAGGCGGGAGCGTCGCAGGGTCTGTCGCTGCTCTGGACGGCGTGGGTGACGTTCCCGCTCATGGCCGCCGTGCAGGAGATCTGCGACCGCACCGCGCTGGCCACCGGCAAGAGCCTCGGGGAACTCGCGACGGCCAAGTGGCGGCGTCCGCTGCCGCGCGCCGTCATCGGCGTCCTGCTCGTGGCGCTGATGGCGGCGAACGCGCTGCAGGTCACCGCGGACCTGGTGGCCGTGGGCGCCGGGATGGCCCTGCTCGGCGCCGGGCCCGCCTGGTTCTGGGCCCTCGCCGCCGGCGTGCTCGTGACCGTGACCGTCGTCCTGGGATCGTTCGACCGGCTCGCCCGGATCTTCAAGCTCCTCTGCGTCGGGCTCCTGGCCTACCTGGTCGTGGCGGTGCTGGCCCGGCCCTCGGCGTCCGACCTGCTGCACGGGCTGTTCGTGCCGCGGCTGGAGGGGACGCGGGAGTACACCACCGCCCTGGTCGCCGTGCTCGGGACGACGATCAGCCCGTACCTGCTCTTCTGGCAGTCCGCCCACCGCATCGAGGACCTGCGCGACGAGGACCTGGGCGGCGACCGGCCGGTGCCCCTGGGCGAACGGCGACCGGGCAACGCCCGCCGCCGGTTGACCGCCGCCCGGCTGGACGTCGTGGTCGGGATGGCCTTCAGCAACCTCGTCATGCTCGCGATCATGATCGCGACCTCGACAACCCTGCACGACCGCGGGATCACCGACATCACCAGCGTCGCGGACGCGGCCCGCGGGCTGGAGCCCGTGGTCGGGCGGTGGTCCACGGTGCTCTTCGCGGTCGCCTTCGTCGGGACGGGGCTGCTGGCGATCCCGGTGCTCGCCGGATCGGCTGCCGCAGGCATCGCCGGACTGCTCGGCAAGACCTTCGGCTTCTCGCGGTCGCCACGGCAGGCGCCGGTGTTCTACGGGCTCGTCGCCCTCGGCACCGTCGTCGGGACGCTGCTCACGCTGACGCCCGTGAACCCGATCCGGCTGCTCGTCGTGACCGCGTTCATCGATGGCGTCATCGCCGCGCCGTTCCTGGTCGTCGTCCTGCTCATCGCCCGCGACCGCACGATCCTGGGAGCCCACCGCAACGGCCGGCTCGCGACGACGCTCGGCTGGCTGACCACCGCGCTCATGACGGCTGCCGCCGTGCTCGCGCTGACCGCCTGAGATATCAGGCGGACCCGGCCACGACCTGCCCGTTCTCGACCCGGACGGGGACCGCCGGCAGCGGCCGCGTCGCCGGCCCACGCAGCACCGCGCCGTTGGTGGCGTCGAACTGGGAGCCGTGGCACGGGCAGTTCAGCTGCTTGCCGGCAGGCGCGACCTGACAGCCCATGTGCGTGCAGATCGCGCTGAACGCGACCGCCGTCCCGGCTGTCGGCTGCGCGACGACAACGGGGGCGCCGGAGGCGTCCTTCGCCGCGACGGCGCCGCCGACCGGCACGTCCGCGAGGGCCACCAGCGGCCCGCTCGCGGCGCCGGACCCCCCCGACCCTCCCGCCCCTCCCGACGCCTTCCCGGATCCGCCCGAACAGGCCGCGAGCACCGAAGCACCCGCCGCCACGCCGGCCACGACGACCGCGCGCCGCGTCGGTTCCTCCACGAGCCTCTCCTCCCGTCGCCCTCCACCTCCTCCACGCGGGTCCCGCCGGCCCGGTTCAGGGTCTCCACGATGAGGCGCGATGAACCGCGGCGGCTCGGCGCACGTGAGGTGGACGTGGACATGACCGCCGCTCGCCACGGCTCCGGATCCTCCGTTGCACGCACGCTCGCCGAGGGCGTCGTCCCGCTGCCTGCCGCGGGCGTCGTCGTCGTCCGGGTGCTGGGCGCGGCGCTGCTCGCCGGCAACGGATACCTGCACTGGCACCTCGACGACATCGGCTACGCCACCGTCCCCACGATCGGCCCGCTGTTCCGGCTCAACGCCGTGCTCGCGGTGCTGCTCGCCCTCGCCGTCCTCCTGACGCCGAGGCGCTGGTGGCGGTACGCCTGCGCGGCCGGCGCCCTGCTCCAGATCGGCACGCTCGGGGCGCTCGGGCTCAGCCTGACCGTCGGCATCCTGGGGTTCCAGGAGAGCCTGGACGCCCCGGACCTGCTGACGTCGGTCCTCGTCGAGGCGACCGGGTTCCTCGTCCTCCTCGTCGGTGCGCTCGCGCGACTCGAGCGGGAGCATGGGAGGTCGTGAGCACCAGTGCAGGCGACGAGCAACTCCTGCGGGAGCTGTTCGACGAGCACGCGCCCGCGCTGCTCACGTACGCCATCCGGCTCACCGACGGCGACCGCGGCCGCGCCGAGGACGTCGTCCAGGAGACCCTGCTGCGCGCCTGGCGCCACCCGGACGCGATGTCGCCGGAGCGGGGGTCCCCGCGGCCCTGGCTGTTCGCGGTCGCCCGACGGGTCGCGGTCGACGCCCACCGGCGCCGCGCCGCGCGGCCGAGGGAGGTCGGTGACGACTCCCTCGTCCACGTTCCGGACCCGGTCGACGAGGTCGAGCGGGCCCTGGAGTCATGGCTGGTGGCGGACGCCCTGTCCGCCCTCTCCACCGCGCATCGGGAGGTTCTCCTGCAGACGTACTTCCGCGGACGCACGGTCTCCGAGGCGGCCGAGGTCCTCGGCGTGCCGCCCGGGACCGTCAAGTCCCGGACCCACTACGCACTGCAGGCGCTCCGCCTTGCGCTGCTGGAGCGGGGGGTGACGCCGTGAGCTGCCCGCACCGCTTCGACGTCGCGCCCTACGCGCTCGGGACGCTGGACGCCGACGAGCGCGCCGACGTCGCCGAGCACCTGCCCGGGTGCCCCGAGTGCCGGGCCGTGCTGGAGTCCGTCGCCGGCCTGCCCGGGCTGCTGGCCCGGATCGACCCCGACGACATCGCGCCGGCGCCCGAGGTCGCCGACGAGGCGATGTTCCAGCGACTTCTCGCCCGCACCGCCGACGTCCGCCCGGAGCCCCGGCCGGGCCCGCGCCGCAGGCTCGTGCTCGCCGCGGCCGCCGCTGCCGTGCTCGCCGTCGGCGGGGGCTGGGCCCTGCACGCGGCGAGCACGGACGACGGCACCCGGGTCGTGACGGCGTCCTCGGGGCCGGTGCACGCGAGCGTCCGGGTGACCCCGACGCCCGGAGGCA
>DASQJO010000213.1:0-3429 GCA_035630955.1 Kineosporiaceae bacterium | reverse complement strand
ACGCCGAGCGCGATCGTCCCGTGCCCGCAGGCGGTGGAGAAGCCGTCTTTGTGCCAGAACAGGACGCCGAGGTGGGCCCCGTCGTCGTCCGGCGGCACGACGAGCCCGCCGTACATGTCCGCGTGCCCGCGGGGCTCGGAGCAGAGCAGCGCGCGCAGTCCCTGGACGTCGGGGTCCTCGATCGCGCGTGCCCGCCGTTCCGCGACCGTGGACCCCGAGATCGGCACCGGAGGGTCGGCCACGATCCGGA
The DNA here is from genome assembly GCA_035630955.1 of Kineosporiaceae bacterium. Classification (GTDB taxonomy): domain Bacteria; phylum Actinomycetota; class Actinomycetes; order Actinomycetales; family Kineosporiaceae; genus DATKNA01. The sequence continues at coordinate 3,179 of DASQJO010000213.1, read as the reverse complement.
ACGGCTCACCGGCGGTGTGGTAATCGGTCGTGACGACGTCGGAGGGCAGCACGGCCGCACCCTGCCACAGCGGGCGTCCCGCTACGAGAGCCGGACGTCGCCCCAGGTGCCCGGCGCGTGGTCGGGCACGACGAGGTCCGCGACGACGCCATAGTGGTCGCTCGCCCAGACGCCGTGGACCGGCTCGTCGAGCACGCGGTCGCAGCGCTCGACGGCCAGCGTCGGTCCGTGCCGGACGCAGCGGACGAGAACGTGATCGATCCGGCGGGAGACGGCGGTGGCGACCTCGCCGGCGCGGACCAGCGGGTTCTCGGCGGCGAAGGTCCAGCCGGCCTCGTCCGGGTGCACCGTCTCCCAGGCGTCCTGGTAGCAGACGCTCGTGCCGTCCAGGGAGCGGCGTCCCCGCCAGAACTCCAGGCTGGCCGCGTCGGGCGTGGCGTCGAAGTCGCCCAGCACGACGACGTGCGTGTCGTCGTCCGCCTCGGCCTCGAGCGCCCGGGCCGCGGCGAGCGCCTGCTGCTCCCGCTCGTACTCGTACCCGAAAGGCCAGCTCGGCTTGTGGTGGGCGACGAGCGTCCGCCCGACGGGCGCGTCGAGCTCGACGACCGACGTCGCGCACCACGCGAAGTCCCGGGACCGCTCGGTCAGGCGCTGGTCGAGCTCCGCCACCAGCCGGTGCGGCCATCGCGTGGCGAGCACCCCGCCGACCCCGTCGTCGGCGGCCCGCGGGAACGCGCGCACGTGGTAGCCAGGCCCCAGCAGCTCGCGCACGACGGCGAAGCCGTCGAGGCAGGGCACCTCCTGCAGGGCCACGACGTCGGCGTCGAGGCCTCGCAGCGTCTCGGCGAGCAGGCGCCGGCGGCGCTCCCAGTCCGGATTGGCCGGACCGAGGACGTTCATCGTCAGAACGCGGAGCCGTGGACGATCGGGCACGACCCCATCCAACCCCGACCGCCGAGACCTCGGCATCACCGCAGGCATGACGTCGGTGTGGAATGGGAACTCTCCTGATGATCGAGGATCGGAGAGGCACATGGCGGACAAGCGCAAGCAGACCGAGAAGATGCGGGACGACGTCCCCTCGACGATCGCCCGCTCGGACGACAAGGCCGTCCGGACCTTCAAGGAGACGCTGGACTCGGCGGCGGAGACGTACGGCGGCGACGGCGAGCGCGCCCGGCGCACGGCGTTCGCGGCCCTGAAGCACACGCACGAGAAGGTCGGCGACCACTGGGAGCCCAAGGAGCACGCGGGCCCCTCCGACCCGCAGGCCGCCAAGGGCGGGAACGCCGCCCGCCGCGGCGGTCAGGACACCGCGGGCGGCGTCGACGCCAACGCGAGCAAGCAGCATCTGCTCGAGATCGCGAAGCGGGTCGGCGTCCCCGGCCGCAGCCGGATGTCGAAGGACGAGCTCGTCGAGGCCATCCAGAAGGCGAACAACCGGGCGACCGCGAAGGCGCGGGCGGACGACGACTCGTGACGACAGGCTCCTACATCGCGGACGGCGGCGAGTTCACGCGCGACCAGCGTTACATCGCCACCCGCATCACCGAGGACGGCCGCGACGGGTACCCGGTCGAGCCGGGGCGGTACCGGCTGGTCGTGAGCCGCGCCTGTCCGTGGGCGAGCCGAGCGGTCGTCGTCCGGCGCCTGCTGGGCCTGGAGGACGTCCTGTCCATGGGGATCTGCGGGCCCACGCACGACGAGCGCAGCTGGACGTTCGACCTGGACCCGGGCGGCCGCGACCCCGTGCTCGGGATCGAGCGACTGCAGGAGGCGTACTTCGCGCGCTTCCCCGGCTACGACCGCGGCATCACCGTGCCCGCGATCGTCGACGTCCCGACCGGCAAGGTCGTCACGAACGACTACGCGCAGATGACGCTCGACCTGTCGACGCAGTGGCGCGCGTACCACCGTCCCGGCGCACCGGATCTCTACCCGGAGCACCTGCGGGACGAGATGGACGAGGTCATGGAGGCGGTGTTCCGCGACGTCAACAACGGCGTCTACCGGTGCGGGTTCGCCGGGTCGCAGGAGGCGTACGACCGCGCGTACGAGCGGCTGTTCGCCCGGCTCGACGCGCTGTCGGACCGGCTCCGCGACCGCCGCTACCTCATGGGCGACACGATCACCGAGGCCGACGTCCGGCTGTTCACGACCCTGGTCCGGTTCGATCCCGTCTACCACGGCCACTTCAAGTGCAATCGGCAGAAGCTCACCGAGATGCCGGTGCTCTGGGCGTACGCGCGCGACCTGTTCCAGACGCCGGGGTTCGGCGACACGGTCGACTTCGACCACATCAAGCGGCACTACTACGTCGTCCACCAAGACATCAACCCGACCGGCATCGTGCCCCGCGGGCCGGATCTGTCGGGTTGGCTCACCCCGCACGGACGCGAACAGCTCGGCGGGCGTCCGTTCGGGGAGGGGACGCCGCCCCCGCCGCCTCCGCCCGCGGAGCGGGTGCCCTCACTCGCTGTCCAGTAGCTACCAGCGGGCCGACCAGGGGAAGGGGCGCAGGTCGGGCTCGACCCAGGTCGCCCGGGCCGTGGCACCCGCCAATGTGGACGAGCGGTAATGCCCGGCGAGGAGCCGCTTGTCGAGCAGGCCGGGAAAGACTTCGGCGAAGCGGTCGAAGTCGTCGAGGTCCGGACGCTCGGCGACGTGGAAGGCGACGGCCTGCGCCCACGCCAGGCTCATCGTCACGTTGTACTTCTGCGGGACGCCGGCGTACCGGGCGGTGCGCCGAATCCCGTCACCGACGAGGTGGGCGGCGGCCTCGGCGCCGAGCCGCCGCACGGCGAGCCAGGTGAGGTGCACGTGCTCGCGATGGCCGAAGCGACCGGACGCGCGGGTCGCCTCGGCGAAGAGGTCGTCGAAGGCGGCGTCGTTCACGGTTCCATGGCACGGGCCGTCGGCGGGGGTGGTCAACGGCTTTTCGGCGGCGGCGACCCTGGCCTGCGCCGGTGATGGGCAAGCCGCGACCGACGGCTCATCCCGTCGCAGACATGGCCGAAGGTGCCGACCCCGGCCGAGCCTGCTCGTCCTTCCTCCCCTCCCCTGTCTCTGCTCCTCTCCACAGTGGCGATCCACCCCTCCGCGCCTCTCGCTGAGTCGCATGCGATTACTGGCCGCATGCCTCACTCGGTTCAGCAGCACCATCGCATGTCATTCTTCAG
>DASQJO010000212.1:0-6485 GCA_035630955.1 Kineosporiaceae bacterium | reverse complement strand
GACCGCCGCGTCGAGCTGCTCGGTGTCCAGCGCGTAGGGGTTCTTGATGCCCAGCGCCGGCTTGGTCTTCATCAGGTACAGCGCCGCGTCGGCGATGTAGATGGGTGAGTCGTAGGCGGTGACCTTGCCCTTGTACGGGCTGTTCGCGTCGAAGACGACGCCCCAGGAGTCGGGCGCCTGCGTCACGACGCCCTTGTTCCACATGAGGACGTTCGCGCCCCAGCCGTGCGGGATGCCGTACATCTGGCCGCCCACCGAGTTCCACGGCCGGTTCTTGAGGAACGGTGAGACGGTCGCGTAGTTCGGCACGAGGCTGGTGTTCACGGGGGCGACGACGCCGCCGTAGATGAGCCGCAGCGTGGCGTCGCCGGACGCCGAGACGCCGTCGTACTGGCCGCTCTTCATGAGCGTGACCATCTCGTCGGAGGAGCCGGCGACCTTGTTGTTGACCTTGCAGCCGGTGGCCTTCGTGAACGGCGTGACCCAGTCGGGATCGCCGGACTTGCTGCCGTCCATGACGTAGCCGGCCCAGCTGACCAGGTCGACCTCGCCCTCGCCCGTGCCGACGGAGGCCTGGGCGGACGCGGCCGGCGGGGCCGGGCGTCCGGAGGTGCCGCCGGCGCCGGTCGAGCTCGACGAGCTCGAGCCGCAGCCGGTCACCACGGTCAGGGTCGCCGCGGCGGCCAGGGCCAGTCCCGCCCGGGCAGTGCGAGCTCGCATGTCTCCTCCTGCGTGTCGTTCCGCCCCGCTCAGACGGGGAGGTCCTGCTGGTCGGCCGGCGTGGGGGCCGCGGGGCCGGCGGGGAGGCGGTAGGCGTCCGCCGGGCGCCAGCTCAACCGCACGCGGTCGCCGCGGCGCACCCCGGCGTCCGGCTCGCCCGGCCCGCCCGACGGCGCCAGCGCGACCAGCTCGCCCCCGGCGTCCAGGTCGACCACGGCCCGGGTCGTGGGTCCCGCGTACACGACCTCTCGCACGGTCCCGCCGGCGGTCACCCGCCCGGCCGGCACCGCGCCGCCGTCGGGCACGAGCGTGATCCGCTCGGGTCGCACCGTGTGCAGGGCGGGGACGCCGAACAGCTGGGACGAGGCCTGCGACGAGAGCAGGTTCGAGGTGCCGACGAAGCCGGCGACGAACGTCGTCACCGGGCGCTCGTAGACCTCGCGCGGGGCGCCGACCTGCTCGATCCGTCCCCGGTTGAAGACCGCGACCCGGTCCGAGAGGCTCAGCGCCTCCTCCTGGTCGTGCGTGACGAAGACGAAGGTGATGCCGACCTCGCGCTGGATCGCCTTGAGCTCGACCTGCATCTCCTCGCGGAGCTTGAGGTCGAGCGCGCCGAGGGGCTCGTCGAGCAGCAGCACCCGCGGCCGGTTGACCAGGGCCCGGGCGAGCGCGACCCGCTGGCGCTGGCCGCCGGAGAGCTGGCCGGGCCGCCGTCCGCCGAAGCCCTCGAGCCGGACGCCGGCGAGCGCCTGCTCTGCGCGGGCGCGGCGCTCGGCCCGCGGCACTCTGCGGACGCGCAGCCCGTACTCGACGTTGCCCAGCACGTCGAGGTGCGGGAACAGCGCGTAGTCCTGGAAGACGGTGTTGACGTCGCGCTCGAAGGGGGCCTTGCGGGTGACGTCGGCGCCGCCGAGCTCGATCGTGCCGGAGGTCGGCAGCTCGAAGCCGGCGACGAGCCGCAGCACGGTCGTCTTGCCGGAGCCCGACGGTCCGAGCATCGAGAAGAACTCCCCGTCGGCGACCTCGAGGTCGACCCCGTCGACGGCGCTGACGGCGTCCGGACCGGTGCCGAAGACCTTCCGCAGGCCGCGCAGCCGCACGGCGACGCCGGGCGAGGCGTTCCCCTGCTCGTCCGTCACCGGCCCTCCGCACGCGTGAATCCGTCGCTCCGAGGCCGGATCATAACGAGATCCGGTGCCGGTTCCGCCAGAGCGGCGCCGATTCCGTCGCCGTTCTGTGACCGACCGCCGATCGTCGGCCGTCGGTCCCCGCGTGCTCAGCGTCTGCGGCGTTGCTCAGCGAGTGCTCCCTCTGAATCGTTTCGGAGCGAGCAGTTGCTGAGCAACGCCGCACTGGCTGAGCACCCGACCAGCCGGCGGGTCAGGCCTCGAAGACCGTCGGGAGCGTCCACGCGTGGGCGTCGCGGAGCTCGTCGAGGGTCACCGTGAACAGCCCCTGGACGTCGAGGACCGGCTCGCCGCCGCCGTCGTCGACCACGCCGATCCGGGCGAAGGGGATCCCGCGGGCGGCACACATGTCCGTGAACCGGACCTCCTCGCTGCGGGGCACCGCCACGACGGCGCGGGCGGTCGACTCGCTGAACAGCGCGGCGAACGGCGTGATCCGGTCGCGCTCGCAGACCTCGTCGAGCCAGATCCGGGCGCCGGCGCCGTACCGCAGGCACGCCTCGACGAGCGCCTGTGCGAGGCCGCCCTCGGAGAGGTCGTGCGCCGCGTCGACGAGCCCGTCGCGGGACGAGTTGATCAGGATGTCGGCGAGCCGCTTCTCGTCCTGCAGGTCCAGGGCCGGCGGCAGGCCCCCGAGGTGGCCGTGCTCGGCGAAGGCCCACTCCGATCCGCCGAACTCGTCTCGGGTGGCGCCCAGCAGGTAGATCGCCTGCCCCGGCGTCCGCCAGCCGGACGGCGTGCGGCGCGCGACGTCGTCCAGCACGCCGAGAACGCCGATCACCGGCGTCGGGTGGATGGCCACGTCCCCGGTCTGGTTGTAGAAGGAGACGTTCCCGCCCGTCACCGGGATGCCGAGCTCGGCGCACCCCGCGGCGAGCCCGTCGACGGCGCGGGAGAACTGCCACATGACCCCGGGGTCCTCGGGCGAGCCGAAGTTGAGGCAGTCGGTGACGGCGAGCGGCCGGGCGCCGGCCGTGGCGACGTTGCGGTAGGCCTCGGCGAGTGCGAGCCGCGCGCCCTCGTAGGGGTCGAGGGCGCCGTACCGGCCGTTCCCGTCGACGGCGAGGGCCACGCCGAGCCCCGTCGACTCGTCGACCCGGACCACGCCGGCGTCGTCCGGCATTGCGAGTGCGGTGTTGCCGCGCACGTACCGGTCGTACTGGTCGGTGACCCAGGCCCGGCTCGACAGGTTCGGGCTCGCGACCAGCCGGAGCAGTGCGGCCCGCAGCTCGTCGCCGGTGCCGGGGCGCGGGAGGTGGTCGGGGACGTCGGCGCGGACGGCGTCCAGGCGGTCGGGGCGGGCGATCGGGCGCTCGTAGACGGGGCCCTCGTGCGCGACCGTGCGGGGCGGGACGTCGACGATCGTCTCGCCGTGCCAGAGCACCTCGAGGCGGCCGGTCTCCGTGACCTCGCCGAGGACGGCGGCCTCCACGTCCCACTTCGCGGTGATCTGCAGGAACGCCTCGAGGTCGGCGGGGCGGACGATCGCCATCATCCGCTCCTGCGACTCGGACATGAGGATCTCCTCGGGCCGCAGCGAGGGGTCGCGCAGCGGCACCCGCTCGAGGTGGATCACCATGCCGCCGTCGCCGTTGCTGGCCAGCTCACTCGTGGCGCAGGAGAGCCCGGCGCCGCCGAGGTCCTGGATCCCGTCGACGACGTTCGCCCCGAAGAGCTCGAGGCAGCACTCGATGAGGACCTTCTCCGCGAACGGGTCGCCGACCTGGACGGCGGGGCGCTTGGTGGGCCCGCCCTCGTCGAAGGTCTCGGACGCCAGCACCGAGACGCCGCCGATGCCGTCGCCGCCGGTGCGGGCGCCGAACAGGACGACGAGGTTGCCCTCGCCGCGGGCGTTCGCCAGGTGGATCTCGTCGTGCCTCATCGCGCCCACGCAGAGCGCGTTGACCAGCGGGTTGCCCTGGTAGACCGGGTCGAAGACGACCTCGCCGCCGATGTTCGGCAGGCCGAGGCAGTTGCCGTAACCCCCGACACCCGCCACGACGCCGGGCACGACACGGTGCGTGTCCGGGTGGGAGAGGTCGCCGAACCGCAGCGAGTCCATCACGGCGATCGGGCGGGCGCCCATGGCCATGATGTCGCGGACGATGCCGCCGACGCCGGTCGCGGCGCCCTGGTACGGCTCGACGTAGCTCGGGTGGTTGTGGCTCTCGATCTTGAAGGTGACGGCCCAGCCGTCGCCGATGTCGACCACCCCGGCGTTCTCGCCGATGCCGACGAGGAGCTTGGCGCGCATGGCGTCGGTGGTCGTTGTCCCGAACCGGCGCAGGTGCACCTTGCTCGACTTGTACGAGCAGTGCTCGCTCCACATCACGCTGTACATCGCCAGCTCCGACGACGTGGGCCGGCGGCCGAGGATGTGCCGGATCCGCGCGTACTCGTCGTCCTCGAGGCCGAGCTCGGCGTACGGCTGCGGCGTCTGCGGCGTCCGGGCCGCGACCTCGACGGTGTCCAGGCCCGTGGCGGGTGCGGCGGTCGTCACGCGGTCATCGTAGGTGGGGCCGCGGGCCCGACGGGCACACGCTCAGGCCGACAGGACGGCGTCCAGCACGGACGTGAAGAAGCGGAGCCCGTCGGTGCCCGGGCCGAAGAGCGGCTCGACGGCGTGCTCCGGGTGCGGCATCAGCCCCACCACCGTCCCCGAGGCGTTCGAGACGCCCGCGATGTCGCGGTACGACCCGTTCGGGTTGCCGCGCAGGTAGCGGGCGACGACCCGGCCCTCCCCCTCGAGCCGGTCGAGGGTGGCGTCGTCCGCGACGAAGCCGCCCTCGCCGTTCTTCAGCGGGACGACGATCTCCTCGCCGTCCGCGTACCGGGAGGTCCAGGGGGTCGTCGTCCGCTCGATCCGCAGGTGCTGGTCGCGGCAGACGAACTTGCGGTGGTCGTTGCGGACCAGCGCGCCCGGCAGCAGGTGCGACTCGCACAGCACCTGGAACCCGTTGCAGATGCCGAGGACGGGCAGGCCGGGCGAGGTCGCGTCGGGCGGCCCGGCCAGCCGGACGACCTCGGACATGATGGGCGAGAACCGGGCGATCGCCCCGCAGCGCAGGTAGTCGCCGTAGGAGAAGCCGCCGGGCAGGACGACGGCGTCCACGCCGTGCACGCTCTCGTCGCCGTGCCACAGCCGCACCGGCTCGCCGCCCGCCACCCGCACGGCCCGCGCCGCGTCGACGTCGTCCAGGCTGCCGGGGAAGGTCACGATGCCGATCCGCACGCCTCACCCTAACCGGGGCCCTCGCCGCGTCGGGTCAGGCGCCGGCGGCCTCGACGCGGACGACGTCCTCGATCACGGGGTTGGCGAGCAGCGTCGTGGCCGCCTCCCGCGCTCGCTCGAGGACCTCCGGCGTCACGTCGCCCTCGACCTCGAGCTCGAACCGCTTGCCCTGCCGGGCGGCCGCGAACTCCCGGAAGCCGAGCCGGGCGAGCGCACCGGCCACCGCCTTGCCCTGCGGGTCGAGGATCTCGGGCTTCGGCATGACGTCGACGACGACGCGTCCCATCCGGGGGTCTCCAAGGGGTCGGGGTCGGGCGCCGCCAGCGTAGCCGTGCCGGACCGGGCCGACGGTCCTAGCCTGAGGCGCGTGCAGATCACCCATCTCGGCCATTCCTGCGTGCTCATCGAGGCCGGCGGCGCGCGGCTGCTGCTCGACCCCGGCGGCTTCACGCCGGGCTGGGAGACGACCCAGGGGCTGGACGCCGTGCTCGTCACGCACGAGCACGCCGACCACCTCGACCGGGACCGCCTCCCCGCGCTGCTCGCGGGCAACCCCGGCGCCCGCCTCGTCACCGAGCCCGGCCTCGCGGGCCAGCTGGCCGGCTCCGTCGACCGCGATCCCGAGCCGCTCGCGGCGGGGTCGTCGACGACGATCGGCAAGCTCCGCGTGACCGCAACCGGAGGGCGGCACGCCGTGATCCACGCGGACATCCCCCGCATCGGCAACGTCGGCTACCTGATCGCCGAGACGTCGGGGGACGGTCGGACCCTCTACCACCCGGGCGACATGCTCGAGGCCGTGCCCGACGGCGTGGACCTCCTGGCGGTGCCGATCAGCGCGCCGTGGGAGGCGATCAAGGAGACCGTCGACTTCGTGCGCGCCGTCGGCGCGCCGGTGGCGTTCCCCATCCACGACGCGGTGCTCTCTCCCACCGGCCGTGGCCTCTACCAGAACGTCCTGCGCGGCCTCACGACGGGGACCGAGCTGCGCGACCTGCTCGGCGCGGGAGCCGTCAGCCTCTGACGGGCGCCGGCACGGCCGGCATGCGCGCGGGGTCGGCGATGTCCGTGCGATGCCGGCCGCCGCGGAGCCTGATGCTGCCGACCGCCTCGTACGCCGCGGCGCGGGCCGCGGCGAGGTCCTCCCCGGTGCCGACGACGGAGAGCACTCGCCCGCCGCTGGTCATCACCCGGCCCTCGGCGTCCACCTCGGTGCCCGCGTGCAGCACCCAGGCCCCCGGCACGGCGGCCGCGTCGTCCAGCCCTTCGACGGCGTCGCCCGAGGCCGGGGACGCCGGGTAGCCCTGCGCCGCCACGACGACGGTGACGGCGGCGCCGCGCCGCCA
>DASQJO010000211.1:0-11320 GCA_035630955.1 Kineosporiaceae bacterium | reverse complement strand
TGGTGCCGAGGCGGCGACGCCCGGCGGCGTCCAGCTCGGCGGCCGCGCCGAGCAGCAGCGCGGCGCGCTCGGCGGCGGGCAGGCCGGCGCGGACGTCCGCCACGACGCACGTCACGTTGTCGGGTCCGCCGGCCGCGAGCGCGGCGTCGACGAGCGCGTCCACCGCCGCCTCCGGGGAGGGCGCCTGGGTGAGCGCGGCCGCGATGACGTCGTCCGGCACGACGTCGCTCACGCCGTCGCTGCACACCATCCAGCGGTCGCCCGGGACGCCGGGCAGGAGTCGGACGTCGGCCGCCACGGCGTCGCCCTCGCCGCGCAGCGCCTTGACGATGACATGCCGCTGCGGGTGGTTCTCCGCCTGCTCCGGCGTCAGCTCGCCGAGCTCGACGAGCAGCTGGACGACGCTGTGGTCGCGCGTCACCTGCTCCAGCGCGCCGTCGTGCACCCGGTAGGCGCGCGAGTCGCCGACGTGCACGAGGGCCACGACCTCGTCGTGCAGCAGCAGTGCGGTCATCGTCGTCCCCATGCCGTCGAGCGAGGGGTCCTGCTCGACGGCACGGCGCAGCCGCTGCTCCGCGAACTCGACCGCGGCCGGCAGGTCGTGCCCGACGCCCTGCGGGGAGATCCGCTCGTCGAGGTACGTCACGGCGTGCGTCGCGATCGCGCTCGCGACCTCGCCGAACGCCGCACCGCCCATGCCGTCCGCGACGAGCAGGAGCCGGACGCCGACGTAGGCGGCGTCCTCGTTGCCGGGGCGGCGCAGCCCGGGGTGGGTCGCGCCGGCCGCAGAGAGGAACATCGCCGCAGGTTAGGCCGGAATGGCGCCGCGGTCGCGACCGACATGGCGGGAGGGACGCCGGAAACCCGTCGTCGGCGGGTTCGCGCACGGCGGGCAGAGCAGGTAGCCCTGCATCTGCCGGACGCCGAGCGTCACGAGCATGTCGAGCTCGGCCTGCTGCTCGACACCCTCCGCGACGAGCACGGCGTCGACGGTGCGGGCGAAGGAGACCAGCGAGCTGACCAGGGCCTGCCGGGCCGGGTCGAGGTGGATGTCGCGGACGAGCGACAGATCGATCTTGATGTAGTCGGGGCGGAGCTTCAGGATGTGCAGCAGGCTGGCGTACCCGGCGCCCGCGTCGTCGACGGCCAGCCGGAGTCCCGCGTCGCGGTACCGGCGGAGCACCGCGGAGAGCGCGTCGTAGTCCTGGACCGCCACGTGCTCGGTGATCTCCACGACCAGGGACGCCGGGTCCGCCGCGGCCAGGAGCTGCGGGAACTCCTCGGAGAGGATCGCCTCCGGGGACAGGTTGAGGCTCAGGTAGCCGGCGTGGCCGGGGCGGTCGAGCGCCGCCAGCGCCGTCCGGGCGGCCGCCAGCTCGAGCTGGAGCCGGAGCCCGACGGGCTCGGCCTGGGCGAACCACTCCACGGTGGCCTGCGGGCTGTCGAACCGGGCGAGGGCCTCGACGCCGGTCGCGATGCCGGTCGGGACGTCGACGATGGGCTGCAGCGCCATCGTCCGGCCGCGCCCGCTGATCGCGTCGTGGGTCCGCAGCCGCACCGTCTCCAGGGCCGCGGCGCGCGCGTCGTCGCCGGCGAGCTCCCCGAGGACGGCCGCGAGCATCTCCAGGACGCGGACGTCGGCCACGGTCAGCTCGGGCTGCGCGGTGCCGCTGACGCAGCAGAGCATGCCGCGCAGGGCGCCGTCCGGGGTTCGGACCGGAACACCGACGTACGACCCGATCCCGAGCTCGCGGGTGACGGCCAGCCGGCTGGCCACCGGATCGACGGCGCTGTCGGGGACGACGGCCGGGAGCCGGCCGTCCAGGACGCGGGCGCAGTAGGAGTCGGAGATCGCGGTCGCGGAGTCGACGGACGGCGCGCCCGCGGCGTCCGACGCCTCGACGTAGGTGAGGACCTGCTCCTCGCCGCGCAGCTCGGAGAGCCACGCCACGTCCATCCGCAGGTAGGTGCGCGCCAGGGCGAGGACGCGCTGCACCGTGTCCGCGGGCGACGCCAGGGGGCCGGGGCGCCGCGGCTGCCTCTCCAGCGACCCCACCCCACCCCTGCCTCTCGTCCTGGACCCCCCCGGATCGGGGGGTCCTGCGGGCATTCTGCCGTGGGCCACGGCGCCCGGCACAGACAAGTCAATGATAAAAGTCATGAGATGTCATACCCGCTGTTCGGAGGGGGAGTGGCCGGGGGGCGACGGGGCACGGCGGGGGAACGGGACCGAGCCGGTCACAAGAATCTTGGAACTGCCTGCATCCGCCGGGAGCGTCCCCGGTGAAGAGGAGGTGAGCGGCCCGGAAGGCCGGGCCCCGAGCGAACAAAGGACGACCACCATGCGCATCTCCCGTCGAGCCGTGGGTGCCGCCGCCGGCGTCACGCTGGCACTCGGAGCCACCACGGCCCTCGCCGCCCCGGCCGCGAGCGCCGCTCCCGCCACCGCGTCGAAGGCCTCTGTCGCGGCCACGCACAAGCTCGGTACGAAGTCGCTCGTCTCCGTGCTGGCCGCCGACAAGAGCGGCTTCGACAGGAACGGGAAGGACTTCGACGTCCTCACCGCCGCCGTCGTGGCCGTGCTCAAGGCCAAGCCGAAGTCCGCCGTGGGCGTGCTCGGCAACGGCAAGGTGGCCCTCACGGCGTTCATCCCGAACGACGACGCGTTCCGCTACCTCGTCCGCGACCTCACCGGCAAGGGTCCGAGGTCGGAGGCGGACGTCTTCAAGGCCGTGGCGAGCCTCGGCATCCCGACGGTCGAGAAGGTCCTGCTCTACCACGTCGTGCCGGGCAAGACGATCACCGCGAGGATGGCGCTGAAGTCCAACGGCGCGCACCTGAAGACCGCGCTCGGCCCGACGATCAAGGTTCGGGTCACCAAGCACGGCCTGTTCCTGCAGGACAAGGACCCGAACGCGCGCAACCCGAAGGTCGTCGCCGTCGACATCAACAAGGGCAACCGGCAGATCGCCCACGCGATCGACCGCGTGCTGCGTCCGCTGGACCTGCCGCCCGTCGCCAGGCACCACTGACCCAAGCAGCACTGACCCGTCCCGCCCCGAGGAGCCCCGGCCGCCGGCCGGGGCTCCTCGTCGTAATCGAGTTGAACGGATCACCCTTGGCGACGGACGCTGGAGGACCGTCCTGATCTGGGGGTTCCTTCCATGCGCCTGCTCCGCGACCTGTGGGCGACGTCCGCGCCGCGCACGGGCGCCGTCGGGCTGCTCATGCTGTTCTGGGCTGCCGGCCAGGCGGGTGCGGCGGCGCTCACGGGGTCGGTCCTCGTCGATCGGTCCCGCTCCGCCTTCGTCCTGCTCGCGGTGGCCGTCGTGGTCGCCGTCCTCTCCGACCTCGTGCTCGCGCTGGTCGCCGCGCGGCTCACCGCCGACTGGTCGGCCGACCTGCGGCGGCGGCTCTGCCGACGCGCCCTCGGGCAGGACATCCCGACGCTGGAGAAGACGCCGGTCGGCGAGTTGCTGGACCGCATCGACGGCGACGTCTACCAGGTCGCGTCGGAGTTCCGGCAGAGCGGCGTCCGGATCGGGCAGTCGACCTGCGCCGCCGTGCTCTCGACGCTCACCGCGTTCCTCGTCTGGTGGCCGGCGGGCGTCGTCATGGCGGTCCGCGGCGCGGTGCTCGTCGTCCGGCTCTCCGGGCCCCTGCAGCGCATCGCCCCCGCCCGGGAGCGCGAGGAGGAGGCCTGGTCCGACGTCGCCGCGGTGATGGAGGAGGCCATCCACGGGCAGGACGACGTCCGCACCAGCCTCGGCCAGGCCTACGTGCTCCGGCTGTACGCCCGGCGCGCCAGCGAGCTCATGCGCCGCGGGGCCGTCGTCTGGACGGCCTCGGCCAAGGTGAGCGCGATCGCCGCGGGCGCGGTCCGCGGCGGCATCGCGCTGCTGGTCGCCGGAGGCGCTTGGGCGCTCGCGACCGGGCGCGTGGACGGCGCCCAGCTGACCGCGGTCTGGCTGCTGGCGCTGGCCTACGGCGCCACCGTCGAGATGATCAGCCGGATGGTCTCGGAGCTCCAGTACGGGCTCGGCGCGTGGCAGCGCGTGCAGCTGCTGATGGCCGCCTCGCAGGAGCCCGAGGGCGGGGGTCCGGTGCCGGACGCCGACCTCGTCGTCCGCGGTCTGACGTTCACCTACGCGGACGCCGTCGACGAGGGCGAGGGCACCCGGCCGGCGCTGCGCGACGTCCAACTCACGTTCCGCCGCGGCCGCTCGTACGCGGTGATCGGGCGGACGGGCTCGGGCAAGTCGAGCCTGGCGAAGGTCCTCACCCGGGCGGTCGAGCTGCCCCGCGGCACCGTCTTCCTCGGCGACGCCGACCTGCTCGACCTCGACCTGGAGAGCCTGCGGCGCTGGATCGCGGTCATCCCACAGCGCACCGAGATCCTCGCCGGAACGGTCGCGGAGAACGTCGCGCTGTTCGACCCCGAGCTGCTGCCGCGCGCCGCGGACGCCCTCGAGGAGCTCGGACTCGCCGCGTGGGTCGCCGAGCTGCCCGACGGGATCGAGACCCGGCTCGGGGACGGCGGTCACAAGCTCTCCGCCGGCCAGGAGCAGCTGGTGGCGTTCGCGCGGATCCTCGTCCGCGACCCGCACGTGGTGATCCTCGACGAGGCCACCGCACGGATGGACCCGGTCACCGAGGGCGCCGTGCAGCGGGCCACCGAGCGGCTGCTCCGCGACCGGATCGGCATCGTCATCGCGCACCGGCTCTCGTCGGTGAGCCGCTGCGACGAGGTCGTCGTCCTCAGCGAGGGCGCCGTCGTCGAGGCCGGGCCGCTGCGCGACTCGGCCCAGTTCGCGCGGCTGCTGGCGCACAGCCGACTCGGTGCCGTGGCCGACGCTGGCGACGACGACGAGGAGCTGCTCGGCGGCGCGGACGGTTCCGAGGTCCTCGAGGCGGTGCTGACCCCGGAGGAGGCGCTGACCGCGGAGAACGCGGTGGAGCTGCCGCGGACCGAGCCCCCGCCGCTGCCGGAGCCGCCTCGGGCGCGGACGATGCGCGAGGTGTTCCGGCTGGTCAGGAACGACCCCCGCTACGGCCTCGCCGCCGTGGGGCTGTTCATGGTGCTGTCGATCCTCGGGCTCGACGGCTCCGTGCTCCCGTGGCTGTGGGCGCAGCTGGTCGACGGCTCCGGGTCGGTGCTCTGGCCCGCCGTCGGCATCGTCGCCGCGCTACTCGTGACCATCCCGATCCCGTACTACACGTCGGCGTGGTTCCCCAAGTGGTGGGTCATGCAGATGATGCGGATCAGCCTGCGGCTCGTGCACGGGCAGACGGGGCCGCGGCGGGTGAGCGGGCACACCCCGGCGGAGGTCGTCGCGCAGGGCGGCGACACCGAGCGCGTCGTGATGATGGCGGACAACGTCGTCGACCAGTTCACCAGCGTCGTCCTCGTGGTCGCGATGACGCTCGTCTCGGGCAGCATCGTGCCGGCGCTGTTCTTCGTCGGGACCATGGCCGCCTCGGGTGCGGCCGCGACGCTGTTCGGTCCCGTGCTCAAGGCGGCGGCGCAGCGCACGGTCGCGGCGCGTGCCGCGTTCGCGACGGCCCTGGTGTCGTCGCTGTCCGCGGCGCGGACGGTGAAGCTGGCGGGCGCGAGCCGGCCGGTGCTGGCGCACCTCGCCGGGCTCGACGCGCTCCGCAGCGAGCTGCAGCGGCGGGAGATCTCG
Source organism: Kineosporiaceae bacterium (assembly GCA_035630955.1). Taxonomy (GTDB): domain Bacteria; phylum Actinomycetota; class Actinomycetes; order Actinomycetales; family Kineosporiaceae; genus DATKNA01. Next base: position 5,636 of record DASQJO010000211.1, on the reverse strand, counting down.
CTCCAGGTGTGGGCGCGGTCGACGCCGTCGCTGGTCTCCGGGCTGCTGCCGATCGGCGCCTGGGCCCTGTACCTGGGCGGCCGGCTCTCCTCGGCATCCGTGCTGATCATCGTCTCGACGCTCGGCGCTGCCCGCTGGTTCGCCTGGACGACGGCCTCGCTCATCGCGCAGCTGCCGTCGGCCCGGGTGTGGACGCGGCGGACCGTGGCCATGGCCGGCGTCGAGGCCTACTCGGCGCCCGTGCCGGGCGTGGACCTGTGGCAGGGCACCGCGCCGGCGCCGCCGGTCGCCCCGCGGACGCCGCTGCGCCGGCTCGGCCTCGTCGGGTTCGGCGCGGTGCACGAGGACGGGACGCTCGGGGCGCACGACGTCGACCTGACCGTCCGCCGCGGACAGCTCGTGCTGGTCGTGGGTCCGGTCGGGGCCGGCAAGTCCTCGCTGCTGCGGGCGCTGGCCGGCATCGTCCACCACACCGGCGAGCTGCGCTGGAACGGCGAGCCGATCGAGACGCCGGAGGTCTTCCTGCGGCCGAACCAGGTCGGGTACGTCGCCCAGCTGCCGCGGGTGCTCTCCGGCACCGTCGCGGAGAACATCCGGCTGGGGCACGAGGTGGACGCCGGGATCGCCGTCTCGACGGCACAGCTCGAGCACGACCTCGACGTGCTCACCGCGTCCCCGGACGCCGAGCTCGCCCCGTCGCCGGCGGCGGCACCCGGTGGTGCAGCCACGGCCACGGCGGCCCGGCCGAGAACGGCCGCCGACGGCGGGCTCGGCCTGCTCATCGGGCACAAGGGCACGCGCCTGTCCGGCGGCCAGCTCCAGCGGCTGGCCCTCGCGCGGGCGCTGGCCCCGCAGACCGAGCTGCTCGTGGCCGACGACATCTCCTCGGCGCTGGACGTCGTCACCGAGCTCGAGCTGTGGCAGGCGCTGCGGGACCGCGGCATCACCGTCATCGGGTCGACGTCGAAGCGGGCGGCGCTGGCGCTGGCCGACCAGGTGGTCGTGCTCGTCGGCGGGCGGGTCCTGGCGCACGGCACGTGGCGTGAGCTCGAGGACCGCTGGAGCCACCTCGCCGGCTGACCCGCGCCCCGCCGGTGCTCAGCCAGTGCGGCCTTGCTCAGCCAGTGCTCGGTCCGGAGGCTCCGGAACCAGCACTGGCTGAGTAACGCCGCAGAAGCTGAGCACCGGTCGTGGCGTGCTCAGGGGCGGGGGGTGAGCGTCAGGAGGGTGGCCTCGGGGCGGCAGGCGAAGCGGACGGGCGCGTACGGGTTCGTCCCGAGGCCCGCGCTGACGTGCAGCGGGACCGTCCGGCCCGCGGCGCTCCACGACGAGACGCCGCGGGCCTGGCGGCGGGGGAGGTCGCAGTTCGTCACCAGCGCGCCCGCGACCGGCAGGCACAGCTGCCCGCCGTGCGTGTGGCCGGCGAGGACGACGTCGGCGCCGTCGGCCGTCATGGCGTCGAGGATCCGCCGGTACGGCGCGTGGGTGACGCCGACGAGCACGGTGCCCGGCTCCGCGGCGACGTGCTCCGGGTAGCGGTCGTAGCGCATGTGGGGGTCGTCCACCCCGACGAAGTCGAGCGTCGTGTCGCCCACGTCGAGTCGCCCGCGCGCGTTCGTCAGGTCGAGCCACCCCGCGGCGGTGAACCCGGACACGAGCTCGTCCGTCGGCAGCCGGATGCCGATGACGCGCCGCCGGCCGCCTTGGGGGAGGAAGTACCGGGCCGGGTTCTTCGGCCGCGGCCCCCAGTAGTCGTTCGAGCCCAGGACGAAGACGCCGGGCCGGTCGAGCAGCTCCCCGTACGCGTCGAGGACCGCCGGGACGGCGTCCGTCGCGGCCAGGTTGTCGCCGGTGCTGACGACGAGGTCCGGTTCGAGCGCGGCGAGGCCGCGCAGCCAGCCGGCCTTGCGCCGCTGCCGGGGGACCAGGTGCAGGTCGGAGACGTGCAACACGCGCAGCGACCGGGCACCCGCCGGCAGCACCGGCAGCGAGACGTGGCGCAGCGTGAACGCGCGGGCCTCCAACAGGGCGTACCCGACGCCGGCCGCGCCGGCGCCGGCGACGCCGAGCGCCGCCCGCAGGGCGCCGGAGCTGGAGAGCACGCGCTCATGCTGCCATCCGCGCCGCGCGGGCGGGCCGTCGCCCGGGACGAGGCGGCGGCGGGCCGGCCCGATGGGAGGATGCCGTCATGGCCGACTCCGATCTCAAGTCCCGACTCCAGTCCGACCTCACCGAGGCGATCCGCGGCCGCGACGAGGTGCGGTCGGCGACGCTGCGGATGGCGCTCACCGCGGTGCGCTCGGAGGAGGTCGCCGGCACGGCCGCCCGCACGCTGTCGGACGACGAGGTCGTCGGCGTCCTCTCCCGGGAGGCGAAGAAGCGCCGGGAGGCCGCCGAGGCCTACCGCGGCGCGGGTCGCCAGGAGCTGGCCGACCGCGAGGGCGCGGAGCTCACGGTGCTCGAGGGCTACCTGCCGGCGCAGCTGTCGGACGAGGAGATCTCCGGCATCGTGGCGGAGGCCGTGGCGCAGGCGCGGGCCGCCGGCGCGGAGGGCCCGAAGGCGATGGGCCAGGTCATGAAGGTCGTGCAGCCGCGCACGAAGGGCCGCGCGGACGGCGGCCGCGTCGCCGCGGAGGTCCGGCGCCAGCTCGCGGGCTGACGCCGGACCCCGGCGGGACGATCACGGCCGCGGTGGCGGCTTCTTCCGCTTGCCCTTGCCCGGTCCGGTCGTCTTCCCCTGGCCGTTCCCCCCACCGCCGCGGCCGTTGCTCAGGTGGATCGTCACGGTGTCGCCGTCGCTCGCCGACGAACCGGCGCCCGGGCTCGTCGAGGCCACGAAGCCGGCCGGGATCGAGCTGTCGACGGACCCCCCGACCCGCGGGCTGAAGCCCGCCCCGTTGAGGATGCCGAAGGCCTCGCCCAGCGACTTGCCGGTGACGTCGGGGACCTGGAGCTCCGGGGACGCCGTGCTCCCGCTGTTGCCGAACATCGAGCCCGGCGGGTTGTCCCAGTCGCTCGTGTCCGTCCCCCGGACCGCGGTCTTCATGATGCCCGCCCAGATGGGGGCGGCGATCGTCGCGCCGAAGACGTGGCCGTAGCCCGTCCCCCCGATGGTGCGGTTGTTCAGCGAGATCCGGTGCGCCCGCTTGCCCTTGCCGTGCAGCGTGGGGTCACCGACCCAGACGGCCGTCGTGCGCTGCTTGGTGTAGCCCACGAACCAGGTGTCGACCGAGCTGTCGGTCGTGCCGGTCTTGCCGGCCACGCTGCCGGGGACGATCCCGTTCACGTCCTGCGCCGTGCCGCTGCGGATGACGCCCTTGAGCGCGTAGGTGACGCCGCGCGCGACGTCGGGGTCGAGTGCGCCCTTGTCGCAGCCGGGCGTCTTGATCGGGAGCCCGTTGCCGTCCGCGTCCTTGATCGACAGGACCGGGAAGGGTGGGCAGTACGTGCCCTCCGAGGCGAACGTGGCGTACCCGGAGGCCATCGTCAGGGGCGCGATGCTGAACGGGCCGAGCGTCATCGACGCGATGCAGTCGGGGATCTCGATCGTCGGGTCCCCGCACTGCGCCGAGGGGCCCGCGAGGTGGACACCCACGGACTGCGCCGTCTTGGCGACGTCGCACAGCGGCAGCTGCTGCTCCATGTTGACGAAGGCCGTGTTGACCGAGCTCGCCGTGGCCTTGAGCACGGACATCCGGCCGCCCTCGGTCGGCTCGGAGTTGTCGAACTTGTAGATCTCGGAGCTCTTCAGGTGCGACCCGCCGCACTGGAGGAACTCGTTCACCGGGATCGTCTTGCGGTTCGCGTCGATGGTCGCATTGAGGCCGCGCCCGTCCTTGAGCCAGGTCGCGAGGGTGAAGGCCTTGAAGGTCGAGCCCGTCTGGAAGCCCGCCGAGCCACCCAGGTTGGTGTCGACGTTGTAGTTGATCTCGGTGCTGCCTGTGCCCGCCTTCGGGCTGAACGTCTTGTTCTGCGCCATGGCGAGGACCCGGCCCGTGTTCGGCTCCACGGTCACCGCCGCCGTGGCCACCTTGCTCTTGTCGCCGATCGGCACGTACCTCTGGATCGACTTCAGGGCCGCCCGCTGGGTGCCGAGGTCGACCGTGGAGGTGATCCTCAGGCCGCCGCGGTCGAGCGCGTCGACGCGCGCCTGTCGCGTCGAGCCGAGCTTGGCGAACGCGTCCGAGCCCTGGGCGATCGTCTGCCGGACGTACTCACAGAAGAACCCGAGACCCTGGATGGCGGAGACACACCCGCTGACCGGCTGCCTCTGCTTGAGCCTGATCGGGCTCTTGACGGCCTTGGCGTACTGCTTGTCGGTCACGATGCCGAGCTCGTGCATCCGCGAGAGCACGGTGTCGCGCCGATTCTTGGCGTTGATCTTCCTGCGGATGGGGTCGTACGTGAACGGTGCCTGGACGATGCCCGCCAGGAGCGCCGACTGCTCGACCGTCAGCTGCGAGGCGTGGACGCTGAAGTAGCGCTCGGCGGCCGCCTCGACGCCGTAGGCGCTGTTGCCGAAGTAGGCGATGTTGAGGTAGGCCGCGAGGATCTCGTCCTTGCTCATCCTCTTCTCGAGGTCGATCGCGGCGCGGATCTCCAGGATCTTCCGGCTCGCGTCCTTGGCGGTGGCCGCCTGGACACCGGCCTTGTCGCCCCGCCGGGCGGCCTGCTCCACGAAGAGGTTCTTGATGTACTGCTGGGTGAGCGTGGAGGCGCCCTGCACCTGGGTGCCGTTGCCCAGGTAGTCGCTGGCCGCCGCTCGGACCAGGCCGATCGGGTCGACCCCGCCGTGGTCCCGGAACCGGCTGTCCTCGATCGCGATGATTGCGTTCTGCATGTTCTTGCTGATCTTGGTCAGCGGGACCGTCTGCCGGTTCTCCGCGTAGAACCGGGCGATGACCGTCTTGCCGTCGTTGGCCAGCAGCACCGACTGCTGGGAGATGTCGCCCGTCGGCAGCGACGTCTGCAGGTTGTTGAACCAGTTGATGCTGCCCTTGGTGGCACCCCCGATGGCCGCGACCGCCGGCACGAACAGGCCGGCGACCAGGGCGCCCGCCACGAGGCTGGCGGCCACGAAGAGACTCAGCAGGCCGATCAGCCGGCCCGCCGCGGGGGCGGAGTTCTTCATGGGCGCCAAGGGTACGACCATTCGACGTCCCGCTCTGTCCTCCCGGATTCCGGCCAAGATCCAGGGGTGACGTGCCGTTGCGGACACGAGTACGCTCGGCGGGTCGTCCAGAGGCAGTCACTCGGGGGCAGAGAGTGACGGCAGTTACACAGAGTGTGAAGAGTCAGCCCTTCGTCGACCCTTGAATCATCCGTCCGGCCCGTATCAGCGGCGTCGGTCGTGACCCTAAGTTTCTTGGCAGGGGAAGGCGCCGGGCGGCCGAGCTCGGCGACGCGACGGGGGTCACAGGAGGATCTCTCAGATGAGCAACACCTACGACTGGGCGTCTCGTGGAGCGTGCCGCACTGCGGACCCGGACACCCTGTTCGTCCAGGGAGCTGCGCAGAACCGCGTCAAGACGATGTGCATGTCCTGCCCCGTGCGGACAGAGTGCCTCGCCGACGCGCTGGACAACCGGATCGAGTTCGGTGTCTGGGGGGGCATGACGGAGCGGGAGCGGAGGGCG
>DASQJO010000210.1:0-6486 GCA_035630955.1 Kineosporiaceae bacterium | reverse complement strand
GGACTTCGACAGCGTCTGAAGGTCGCGGTTCAGCGCGACCGGGTTCGCCAGGGTGCCCGTCGCCGAGAGCTTGCGGATGACGGCGCGGATCCAGTTCTGCTGCCGCTTGACCCGGTCGAAGTCGCCGCCCGGCAGGTTGTGCCGCTGGCGGACGTAGTCCAGGGCCTCCTCGCCGTTCATGTGGTGCACGCCCGCCGTCCAGGTGTGCCGTTCGTCGTGCGTGGCCTTGGGGATGGTGATGTCGACGCCACCGAGCTGGTCGGTCAGCGTCCTGAACCCGGTGAAGTCGGCGACGACGACGTGGTCGATCGGGACGCCGGTCACGCTCTCGACGGTGCGCACCATGAGGCTCGGGCCACCCCAGCTGAACGCCGCGTTGATCTTGGCCTTGCCGTGGCCGGGGACGGTCACCCAGCTGTCCCGGGGGATCGAGACGACGTAGGCGGCCTTCCGGTCGGCCTGCAGGTGGACCAGCATGATCGCGTCCGTGCGCTGGGCGCCGTAGCTCCACTGCTCGGGGTTGCCGGCGTCGATGCGGCTGTCCGACCCGAGCAGCAGCAGGTTCATCGCGCCTGTTGCGGCGACGTCGGGCGCGGCCCGCTGGGTCTTGGGGATGGCGCCGAAGGGGTCGCCGAAGCGCTGGATGTTCCGCTCGTACCCGTCGACCGCCTGTCGAACGGTGAGCCACCCGGCACCGGCCGCCAGGACGGCGAGGGCGAGGGCCCCGCCGAGGACGTAGACCCAGCGCCGGCGGCGCTTCGGCTCCCGATGGGAACCGGGCGTGGGAGGGGTCGCCTGCGGTGCGGGGAGCGGTCCGTCGAAGAGCTCGCCGACGCCGGGTTCGGTGCCGCGCTCGATGAGGTCGCTCATGTGCCGCCGGGTTCCCTTCAGGTCATCACGATCCGTGACCGCACGTCGACCCGGAGCTTCGGACCGCTGTCGTGATCGCCGTGCGTGAGCCCAAGGTAGACCGTGCAGCAGTCCGGCGATGACGGATCGCGACGACACGTCGCCCGTCCGGCCCCGTCCCTGCGGATCAGCGGGCCGGGTCGGCCGGACGCCGTCAGCCCCGGCGTCCCCGGCGCGCCCGGAGGTAGTCGTCGACGACGTACTGCCCCAGCCGTTCGATCGACGGGGTGAACACCCGGCCGCCGTTGCGCCGGGCCACGGCGTCCACGAAGCGGCGGAGCCCGGCGTCCTCGCCGAGCATGAAGACGTTGATCGCGGCGCCGTACCGGGTCAGCGCGTCGACCTCCGCGACGGTCGCCTCGATCGTCTCCCGCGCCGGCGGCCAGTGGAAGAACGGATAGCCGCCGTCGAGGTGGGCGGTCGGCTCACCGTCGGTCACCACGAGGACGACGGGCTCGCCGTCCGGGTGCCGGCGCAGGTGCCGGCCCGCCAGGTGCAGGGCGTGCTGCAGGTTCGTGCCCTGGATCAGGTCGGGCTCGATGCCGGCGAGCTGCTCCACCGACAGCGCGGACGCCAGCCGGTTGAAGCCGATGATCTGCAGCGCGTCCTGCGGGAACCGGGTCGCCACGAGCTGCGCCAGCGCCAGCGCCGTCTGCTTCATCGGCCCCCAGCGGCCGTCGGCGAACATCGAGTACGACAGGTCCACGCACAGGGCCACGGACGCCGACGCCCGCCGCTCCGTCTCGACGACCTCGAAGTCCTCGACGGCGAGCCGGACACCGCCGCGCTCCGTCGCCGCGGCGCTGCGCCGGACGGCGTTGCCGACGGTCCGGACGACGTCGAGCGGCTGCTCGTCGCCGAACTGCCACGCCCGCGACGCGCCCGTGGCCTCGCCGGACGCACCGGCGTCCTGGACGTCGTGCTGACCCCGGCCGCCCTCCGAGAGGTGCTCGAACACCCTGCGGAGCGCCGTCTGCCCGAGCCGGCGCAGCGCCTTGGGCGACAGCTCCAGGCCCTCCGCGCCGCGCACCAGCCAGCCCTGCCGCTCGAGCTCCCGCTCCAGCTGCTGCAAGGCCCGGACGTCCTGGGCCGCCGACGATCCGAGCGTCCGCTCGACGGTCTCGACGTCGACGTCGTCGAGGGTGGCACCGGGGTGGTTCTGGCCCAGCTGGTCGATGAGGTCGTCCAGGTCGGAGAGCTCGCCGAGCGCCCCGGCCGCCTCGCCGTAGCCGAGCGGCTGGTCGCCGCGCATCCGCTCGCCGCGGTCCCAGGTCAGGTCGGGGCGCAGCGCACGGAGGTTGTCGTTCAGCGCCGCCATCTGCGCGGCCAGATCCGGGTCGCCGAGCGCCTGCGCCATCAGCCCGGCGAGCTCCTCGCGCTGCTGCGGCGTGAGCGAGGCCATCAGCCGCTCGGCGGCCGCGGCCTGCCGTGCCAGCTCGTCGACGAGCTCGTCGACGTTCTGCGGATCGCCGGGGAAGAGGTCCCCGTGCTTCGCCATGAACTGCTCGAAGTCCTCGCTCGTGTCCTCGCCGCGGGCGTGCTTGTCGAGCAGCTGGTTGAGGTCGCTCAGCATGTCCTTGAGCGCCTGGTTGGCGGCCTGCTGCTCGGCGCTGCTCGCCCCCGGCTGCATGCCCTGCAGCGCGTTGCGCATCCCCTGGAACCGCTGGTCGAGCACGTCGCGGCGCAGGTCGTCGAGGATGCCGCGGTAGATCCGCTCGGCCTCGGGCGAGCTCCACCGGTACTCCGACAGCTCCTGGATCGCCGCCGGGGTCGAGCGGGGGAGCGCGTCCAGCTGCGCCTCGGCGAACCGGGCGTCGTCGTCCGGGCGCTCGGCGAGCGCCTCCCGCTCCGCGGCCAGGGCCTGGTCGAGCTGGGCCCGCGCCCGGGTGACCGCCCCGTCGAGGCGGCCGCGGCGCGCGACCTCGCGGCGCATCCGCTGCGCGCGGGCGCGGAGATCCTCCAGGCCCTGCCGGTTGAGATTCCCGTGCTCGTCGGGCAGGCCGCGGCGCAGCATCTCCCGCAGGGCGTCGCGCAGGCTGTTCCCGGCGAGCACCTCCTCGCCGAGGGCGTCGAGCGCCTGCCGCACGTCGTACGGCGGCGCGAGCGGGTCCGGCCCGCCCTGCCACGGCCCGTACCGGTAGCGGCCGTGCCGCCGTCGGAACGACGGCATCAGTGATCCCGCCGCCGGCGCCTCGGTTCGTCGTCCGGCGGCGGGGCGGCCGAGCCGTAGACGACCCGCCCGTCCTCGAGGACGTCCTTGGCGAGCCGGCGCGTCAGGTGCAGGCCCTCGAGCACGAACTCGACGGCGGAGGCCGCCTCGGCGGGGGTCGGCACCTCGTCGAAGCCGAGCCGCCCGAGCACCTGCGCGAGCCCCTGCACGCGGCCGACCTGCTCGAGCAGCTCCCCGCTCGGCACCCGGTCGCCCGTGGAGACGCCGTGCCCGTTCTCGACGAGCCGGACGAAGCCGGAGAGGTCGAGCCCGCCGAGCCGCGACCGCCACGTCTCGGCGACGCTGCGCCGCAGCAGGTGATCGAGGATCTCCTCCTCGCGGCCCTCGCCGTCCGCCTCGAACTCGACCTTGCCGCGCAGGGTGGCGGGCACGCTCTCGGCGTCCCCGACGCGGGCGACCGCACCGTCCTCGCCGAGGAGCGCGGCCCGGCGCAGCGCCGCGGCGGACAGCGTCTCGGTCGCGGCGATGGCGAACCGGGCCGAGACGCCCGACCGGGCGTCCACCGCGGGCGACTCGCGGGTCGCGCGCGTGAACCGGGCGACGGCCTCGACGAGGTGGTCGGGCACCTCCGCGACGAGCTCCGCCTCCTGCCGGACGAGGTCCACCTCGAGGTCGACGTCCAGCGGGTAGTGGGTGCGGATCTCGGCGCCGTACCGGTCCTTGAGAGGGGTGATGATCCGGCCGCGGTTCGTGTAGTCCTCCGGATTCGCGCTCGCGACGAGCAGCACGTCGAGCGGCAGCCGCAGCACGTAGCCGCGGACCTGGACGTCGCGCTCCTCGAGCACGTTGAGCAGCGACACCTGGATGCGCTCGGCGAGGTCGGGCAGCTCGTTGACGGCGAAGATCCCGCGGTGCGTTCGCGGCACGAGGCCGAAGTGGATGGTCTCGGGGTCGCCCAGCGTGCGGCCCTCGGCGACCTTGATGGGGTCGACGTCGCCGATGAGGTCGCCGACGCTCGTGTCGGGCGTCGCGAGCTTCTCAGCGTACCGCTCGCTGCGGTGCACCCACGCGACTGGCAGCTCGTCGCCGAGCTCGGCGGCCCGGCGGATGCTCGCCGGCGTGATCGGATGGAAGGGGTGCTCGTGGAGCTCGGCGCCGGCGATCACCGGCGTCCACTCGTCCAGGAGCCCGGCGATCGTGCGGATGAGGCGGGTCTTGCCCTGGCCGCGCTCGCCCAGGAGCACGACGTCGTGGCCGGCGAGCAGCGCGCGCTCGAGGTCGGGCAGCACGGTCTCGTCGAAGCCGACGACGCCGGGAAAGCGGGTCTCGCCGGAGCGCATCCGCGCGAGCAGGTTGGAGCGGATCTCGTCCTTGACGGAGCGGTACTCGTGACCGGAGGCCCGAAGGGCGCCCAGCGTGGTGGGCAGGTGCTCCGGCTGCGGCAGGAGGGTCACGCGTCGACCGTACGTCCGCCTCCCGGACCCCGGCATGCCGCGGGCCTGCGCTGCGGGCGAACACGCCGACGGGAATAAACCGGGGAACGATGGGCCGGTGACCGCCGCCACCGCCGCACGGATCGCCGCGGCCGTCCGCGCGGGCGCGCCACCCGTCGACGCCGTCCGCACCGCACTGGACGTGATCGAGCAGCTGGACGGCGACCTCGGGGCGTTCGCGACCGTGCGACGCGACCGCGCGCTGCGGGAGGCCGCCCTGCTCGCGGGGCGCTCGGACCTCGCGCGACTGCCACTCGCCGGCGTCCCCGTTGCGGTCAAGGACACCGTGCCCGTCGGCGGCATCGCTCCCTGGACCGACCCGTCCTCGCCGGCGCGTGCCGATCACCCGATGGTCACCCGGCTGCGCGCGGCGGGCGCCGTCGTCGTCGGCACGACGACCGCCTCGGACGCGAGCCTCTGGCCCACGACCGACGGGCACGCGCCGGACGGGCGGCTGGTCGTCACCCGCAACCCCTGGAACTCGGCGCGGACCGCCGGCGGGTCCTCGGGAGGCGCCGCTGCCGCGGTGGCCGGCGGGCTCGTTCCGGTGGCGCAGGGCTCGGACTCCCTCGGCTCCGTCCGCATCCCCGCCGCCGCCTGCGGCGTCGTCGGCGTCAAGCCGGGGGCCGGTCTCGTGCGGCCCGTGTCCGTGGACCCGCGCACCGGCAGGCCGGTCCGGGGCGGGGACTGGTTCGGGCTGATGACGCACGGGGCGCTCGCGACGACCGTCGAGGACGCCGCCCTCCTGCTCTCGGTGCTCGCCGGGCGCTCCGGGCTGGCGGCCGTCGCCGACCCGCCACGATGCCTGCGCGTCGCCGTGTCGGTGCGCGCGCCCGCGCCCGGCGTCCGGACGAGCCGGGAGGGCGTCCGTGCGGCGTTCGAGGTCGCCGGCGTCCTGCGTCGCGCGGGCCACGACGTCGAGCGGGCGGAGCCGCGCTACCCGGCGTCCGTGTCGCGCGGCACGCTCGCGCGCTGGGCCGCGGCCGCCGCGCAGGACCTGGACGCCGTCCCACCGGGACGGCGCGGCGACGTGCAGCCCCGGACCGTGCGCCACGCCGCCTTGGGCCGGCGGATGCGCCCGCAGGTCCGGGCCGAGGACGTCGGCACCTGGCAGGCGGCGGCGGAACGGTTCCTCGCGGGCCGCGCCCTGCTCCTCACCCCTCCGGTCGCGACCGCGCCGCCCGCCGCGTCGGCCTGGTCGCGGCGGTCCTGGACGGCGAACGTCGTGAGCAGCCTGCGCTGGACGGGAGGCTTCGCCGCGCCCTGGAACCTCGCCGGCTGGCCCGCGCTGAGCCTCCCCGCCGGCCACGACGCCGCCGCGGGCGTGCCGCTCGGCGTGCAGCTCGTGGCGCGGCCCGGCGACGAGTCGCTGCTCCTCGCCGTCGCGGCCCTGATCGAGGCCCGTCAGCCGTGGCCGCGGGTCGCGACCAGGAAGATGCGCCGGTAGGGCAGCACCGTGCCGTGGTCACGCCGGGGGTAGGCCCGCCGCAGCTGCTGCCCGTACGCGGCCTCGAACGCCTCGCGCTCCGGCGGGTCCAGGGCGGAGAGCACGGGACGCAGACCGGTGCCGCGCATCCAGGCCAGGACGGCGTCCTCGCCGGGCAGCACTTGCAGGTACGTCGTCTCCCACACGTCGGTGCGCAGGCCGGCCGCGGCCAGCCGGGCAAGGTAGGTCTCCGGCTCCTCGACAGAGGGCCAGCGGACGCCGGCCAGCCGGTCCCGCCACCGCGGGTCGGCGGCGAGCTCGCGGAGCAGGGTGTGCGACGGCTCGCGGAAGTTGCCGGGCACCTGGACCGCGAGCTCGCCGCCGGGCGCGAGCGCGCCGGCCAGCCGGTCGAGCAGCGACAGGTGGTCGGGCACCCACTGCAGGGTGGCGTTGCTGACGAGCACGTCGACGGGGCGCTCCGGCGACCA
>DASQJO010000209.1:0-6523 GCA_035630955.1 Kineosporiaceae bacterium | reverse complement strand
CTGCGGCGCCGCGTCGAAGACCTGCCCGAGCAGCTCGGGCCTCCCGCTGAAGTCCGGCACGAGGATCTCCACGCCCGTCCCCGGGTTCAGTCGGTGGATCTCCCGGACGGTCTCGGCGTACAGCCACGCGCCCTCGTCCTCGAGGTCGTCGCGGGCGACGCCGGTCACGGTGGCGTAGCGCAGGCCCATCGCCTGCACGCTCTCGGCGACCCGGCGGGGCTCGTCGCGGTCCAGCGGCTGCGGCCTGCCGGAGTGGATCTGGCAGAAGTCGCACCGCCGGCTGCACTCGTCGCCGCCGATGAGGAAGGTGGCCTCCCGGTCCTCCCAGCACTCGAAGATGTTGGGGCAGCCGGCCTCCTGGCAGACCGTGTGCAGTCCCTCGCGCTTGACCAGCGAGGTCAGCTCCCGGTACTCCGGGCCCATCCGGGCGGTGGTGCGGATCCACGCCGGCTTGCGCTCGATCGGCGTCTGCGCGTTGCGCGCCTCGACCCGCAGCAGGCGGCGCCCCTCCGGGGCTACTGACACGATGGACCTCCAGCCGTCGACGTGATCCAGGGTACGACGGCGTCTCGGAGGAGCGAGGAGGGACCGGTGGCACCACCCGCTGATCCGTCGGGGCGGATCGTCGTCCTCGGGGCGACCGGGTACACGGGGGAGCTCGCCGTCCGCGCGCTCGCCGACGCCGGCGTCCGGCCGGTGCTGGCTGGCCGGGACGCCGGCCGCCTCGGCCTGCTGGCGGCGGAGCTCGGCGGGCCGCCCGGACCGTTCGAGGTCGCCCTCGCCGACGTCAGCGACCCGGAGTCGCTGGACGGCCTCCTCGACCGCGGCGACGTCCTCGTCACCACGGTCGGGCCGTTCACGCGCTGGGGCCGCCCCGCCCTGGACGCCGCGATCGCGGCCGGCGCGCACTACGTCGACTCCACCGGTGAGGGCGGGTTCATCCGGAGCGTCTTCGAGGAGGCCGACGAGCCGGCGCGGGCGGCGGGTTCCGTCGTCCTCACCGCCTTCGGGTACGACTACGTGCCCGGCAACCTCGCGGCGGCCCTCGCCCTGGAGCGGGCGCGGGCCGGCGGCTCCGAGCCCTCGTCCGTGGACGTCGGCTACTTCCTCACGGGGTCCGCAGGCCCGAGCGCGGTCAGCGGAGGGACCCGGGCGTCCGCCTTCGGCGTGATGGGCGAGCACGGGCACGCGTTCGTCGACGGCCGCATCGTCGAGCAGCGCCCCGGCACCGGCGTCGTCCGGATCGCCGCCGGCGGCCTGCACCGCTCGGGCGTCACGGTCGCCGCCAGCGAGCAGTTCACCCTGCGGCGGCTGGCGCCGACGCTGCGCGACGTCCGCGTCGGGCTGGGCTGGTTCGGCGCCCTGACCCCGGCCGTCGCGGCGGCGTCCAGGGCCGCGGACGCCGTCGACCCGGTGCTCGACCGCGTCGCGGAGCGGGTGCCGCAGCTGCGCTCGGCCGCCTCGTGGCTCGGACGGCCACTGCTCGCGCAGCTGACCCGCGGCTCCGGCGGCGGCCCCGACGCCCGGCAGCGGCTGCGCACCGGCTCGCTCGTCGCGGCCGACGTCCGGGGCGCGGACGGCGGGCTGCTCGCCCACGTGGAGCTCACCGGGCCCAACCCCTACGCGCTCACCGGCGACCTCATGGGCTGGGCCGCCCGGACCCTCGCCGCCGGCGGGGCGACGAAGGCCGGCGCGCTGGGACCTGCCGAGGCCTTCGGCCTCGCCACTCTGCGCGACGCGTGCGCCGACCTGGGTCTGGCCGAACGCACCGGGAGGACGGCGTGACCGACCCGATGCCGCCCGGCGCCGCCGGCCCGGTGGCCGACACCGGCCCCGGCGCCGCCCCGGTCGCCGCGCCCGTCGCACCGCGGTCGCGCCGCCTGGTCCTGGCCTACGGCTACGTGCTCGGGGTCGCCGTCGCGGCGGCCTCGGCCCTCGCCCTGCGCGGCACCGCCACGGCGGTGCTCCAGCTGGCCGGCCTCGTCGTCATGGTCGTCACGTGGTTCGCGCTGCGTCGCGCGACCCGGCTCGTGGTCGACGCCCCCGCGGCCCACCTCGCGGACCGGCTCGTGCGGCTGCGCGACCGGCTCTTCGTGCTCGCCTACCAGCTCCTGGCCGTCGTCGCGGTGCTCGTCTCGGCGGTGCTGTTCGTGGGGTCCTCCGGGGGGCTGTCCGAGCCGGTGGCGAGCGCGCTGGCCTGGGCCGCCTTCGGTTCCGCGCTCGGCCTGCCGCTCGTCGTCGCCGCCGTCTCCCTGCCGGACGACGCGGCGAGCCTCTGAGGCCGGTCGCACCTAGGCTCGGCGACCGTGGACCTGCGCATCTTCACCGAGCCCCAGCAGGGGGCGAGCTACGACCAGCTCCTGGCCATCGCGAAGGCGACGGAGGACGGCGGCTTCGACGCCTTCTTCCGCTCCGACCACTACCTCGTGATGGGCGACGGCGACGGCCTGCCGGGTCCGACCGACGCGTGGATCAGCCTGGCCGGCCTGGCGCGGGACACGTCCCGGATCAAGCTCGGCACGCTGGTCAGCCCGGTGACGTTCCGGCTGCCCGGCGTCCTCGCGATCTCGGTGGCGCAGGTCGACGTCATGTCGGGCGGCCGCGCGGAGCTCGGCCTCGGCGCCGGGTGGTTCGAGGCGGAGCACAAGGCCTACGGCATCCCGTTCCCGCCGCGGCGGTTCGACCTGCTCGAGGAGCAGCTCTCGATCGTGACAGGTCTGTGGTCGACGCCGGCCGGGTCCACGTTCTCCTACACCGGCGAGCACTACCGCCTCGAGGACTCCCCGGCGCTGCCGAAGCCGGTCCAGTCACCGGTGCCGCTGATCGTCGGCGGCGGCGGCAAGCAGCGGACGCCGGCGCTGGCCGCCCGCTTCGCGACCGAGTTCAACATCGGGTTCGTCGCGGTCGAGGACGTCGCGGCCGCCTTCGAGCGGGTGCGTTGCGCGTGCGGGGACGCCGGCCGCGACCCGGCGTCCCTGACGTACTCGGTGGCCCTCACCGTCTACTGCGGGCGGGACGACGCCGACGTCCGCCGCCGCGCGGAGTCGACCGGCGCGGATCTCGACAAGCTGCGCAGCACCGGGCTCGTCGGGACGCCGGACGAGGTCGTCGACCGGATCGGGCAGTACGCCCAGGTCGGCACGAGCCGGGTCTACCTGCAGGTCCTCGACCTGACCGACGTCGGCATGGTCCAGCTCATGGCCGAGCGGGTGCTGCCGCAGCTGCGGTAGCCGGAGCGGCTCCGGCGAGGCCGACGGCGTCGAGGTGCTCCTCGACGAGGGGCAGCGCCTCGGCGACGGGGACCTCGCGGCCGAGCTCGGCCGAGAGGGACGTGACGTCGGCGTCCGGGATGCCGCACGGCACGATCCGGGAGAACCAGGAGAGGTCGGGGTCGCAGTTGAGGGCGAACCCGTGCATGGTCACGCCCTGGGCCACGCGGACGCCGATGGCGGCGACCTTGCGCTCGCGGCGGCCACCCGGCTGTGCGTCGGCCGCGATCCACACGCCGCTGCGGCCCTCGATCCTGCCGGCCTGGACGCCGAGGTCGGCGCAGACGCCGATCAGGGCCTCCTCGAGGCGGCGGACGTAGGCCACGACGTCCACCGGCGACGCCAGCCTGACGATCGGGTAGCCGACGATCTGCCCGGGCCCGTGCCAGGTGATGCGGCCGCCGCGGTCGACGTCGATGACCGGCGTGCCGTCGAAGGGGCGGTCGGCGGGGTGCGTCCGGCGGCCCGCGGTGTACACCGCGGGGTGCTCGAGCAGCAGCACGGTGTCCGGGGCCTCGCCCGCGACGACGCGGGCGTGGAGCTCCCGCTGCATCGCCCAGGCCCGCTCGTACTCGACCCGGTCCTCGCCGAACCCGACGTGCTCGAACACCAAGCCGCTCATGCGCCGAGCGTACGTCGCTCTCAGGTCCTCCTCAGCGAGCGAGGGCGACCTTGCCGCCGGTCTGGGATGCTTGATGATCGTGGCGACGACCGAGCCCTCGACGGACCCCTCGACAGACTCCTCCGGCCGCACCACCGTCCGGCGCCTGCGGTGGGTGCTCCCCGCCGTCCTCGTGCTCCTCTGGCTGGCGATCGCCGGCATCGGCGGGCCCTACTCGGGCAAGTTGTCGGAGGTCCAGCGGAACGACACCTCCTCGTTCCTCCCGAAGAACGCCGAGTCCACCACCGTGCTCAACGAGCAGGCCGCGTTCGCCTCGCAGCAGACGTTCCCCGCGTTCGTGCTGCTCGAGAGCGACACGGCGCTGACGCCGCAGCAGCTGCAGGAGTTCCGGCAGTTCGCGCAGGGCATCCCGGACGTCGAGGTGCCGGTGGCGGGGTCGGCGCCCAAGCGGGTCGGCGACTTCCTCGTGCCGGGGCCGGTCACCGTCGTCCCCTCCCGGGACGGCAAGGCGGCGCTGGCGCTGGCGAACTTCAACGCCGATCTGACCTTCTCGACCCTGCCCGACGGCACCAGCCCCATCCAGAAGTCGGTGGAGGCCCTGCGCGCGGCCGATCAAGGCCTCGCCTCCGACGGCGTCAAGGTCTACGTCGCCGGCCCGGCCGGGACGATCGCCGACTTCGTCAAGGCCTTCGCCGGGATCGACGGCGTGCTGCTCGGGGTCGCGCTGATCGCGGTGCTCGTCATCCTGCTCATCGTCTACCGCAGCCCGGTCGTGCCGTTCTTCGTGCTCGCGACGTCGTTGTTCGCGCTGTCGCTGGCGAGTGTGGCGGTGTACTTCCTGGCGAAGAACGACGTCATCAAGCTCAACGGGCAGAGCCAGGGCATCCTCTCGATCCTCGTCATCGGCGCGGCCACGGACTACGCGCTGCTGCTCGTCTCCCGCTACCGGGAGGAGCTGCGCCGGCACGACGACCGCTACGAGGCGATGTGGCTCGCCTGGAAGCGGACCATCGAGCCGGTCGCCGCCTCGGCGGGCACGGTCATCCTCGGCCTGCTGTGCCTGCTGCTCAGCGAGCTGCAGTCGACGAAGGGCCTCGGACCGGTCGGCGCCATCGGCATCGCGGCGGCGCTGCTCTCGGCGATGACGTTCCTGCCGGCGCTGCTCGTGCTGCCGGGCCGCAACAAGCCCGGCGAACACGGCCGGTGGGTGTTCTGGCCGTCGATCCCGCACGTCGGCACGCAGGGACCGGAGACCCGCGGGATCTGGGCGCGCGTCGCCCGGCTCGTCGGCGACCACCCGCGGGGCGTCGCCATCGCCAGCGGCATCGGCCTGCTGATCCTCGCGGCCTTCCTGCCGACGCTGAAGGCGGACGGGGTGAAGCAGTCGGACACGTTCCTGACGACGGTCGAGTCCGTCACCGGCGGGGACGCGCTCGCCCGGCACTTCCCGGCCGGGTCGGGGACGCCGACCATCGTCATCGGCCCCGCCGACAAGGCACAGGAGATCGCGTCGACGGTGCAGCGGACGCCGGGTGTCTCCGCGCTCGTGCCCGTCACGGACGCGCCCGCCGGCGGTGCCCCGTCGGGCGGCGCCGCACCTCAGCCGAAGGTCGTGGACGGGCGCGTGCAGTTCCAGGTGACGCTGACCGACCCTGCCGACTCCACCGCCGCGGAGGAGACGGTGCGCCGGCTGCGGACCGACCTCGACGCCGTCAGCCCCGACGCCCTCGTCGGCGGCGGCACCGCGCAGAGCCTGGACGTCCGCGACATCAGCCAGTCCGACCGCAACCGGGTCATCCCGATCATCCTCGCGGTGATCTTCGTGGTGCTCGCCCTGCTGCTCCGGGCGCTGGTGGCTCCCCTGATCCTCATCGTGGGCAACGTGCTGTCGTTCGCGGCGACGCTGGGGGCGTCCGCGCTCGTGTTCAATCACGTCTTCGACTTCCCGGGATCGGACCCGACGGTGACCCTGTTCGGGTTCGTCTTCCTCGTCGCGCTCGGGATCGACTACTCGATCTTCCTCATGACGCGCGTGCGGGAGGAGTCGGGCAAGCTGGGGACGCGTCCGGGCATCCTCAAGGGGCTCGCGGTCACCGGCGGCGTCATCACCAGCGCCGGCGTCGTGCTCGCGGCGACGTTCGCGGCGCTGGGCGTGCTGCCGATCCTGTTCCTCGCGCAGATCGCGTTCATCGTGGCGTTCGGGGTGCTGCTCGACACGATCGTCGTCCGGTCGCTCTTCGTCCCGTCGGTCTCGTACGTCATCGGCGCCCCGATCTGGTGGCCGAGCAAGCTCGCCCGTCGGCCGGCCACCTCCGACCCCGAGCCCGACGCCGAGCCGGAGCCGGTCCCCGCCGCCCGTTGACCTCCGCACTCCCGTCGTCCCGGCCCGTCGTTCGTCAACTCGTCGGCCCGGAGCCGGGACACGCGGCGTCCGGCCCGTTCGTGACGAACGACGGAACGGCGGGTGCGCGTCAGGGGAGGGGGAGGCGGCGGGGCTCGATCCGGTCCTCGACGGCGGTCCGGTCGAGCCCGTCGCGCTGGACCACGTAGGCGCCCGCGCCGGGGCGCTCGGTGACGGCCTCGACGAGGTCGACGCCCCGGTAGATCAGTCCGACGCCGTCGTCGGTGCAGT
>DASQJO010000208.1:0-2939 GCA_035630955.1 Kineosporiaceae bacterium | reverse complement strand
GTCGTAGGACGAGTAGGTCGCGTCCTCCGGGAGCGAGCGCAGCGCGACCATCACGGACTCGGCTGCGCCGCCGGCGCGGGCGACGCCGACCAGCTCGTCCCGGGTCGCCGGGAACGCGGGCACACCCAGCGCGCCCGTGATGCGCACGAAGCGCGACCGGTCGTCGTCGGTGAAGGCCTGCGGCGAGTCGGCCTCGAAGCGCCGGCGCAACGCCGCGATCTCGTCGCGCTCGGCGTCGTCGAACTGCCGCGGGTGCTCGCGGCCGGGGTCGTTCACAGCGTCTGTGGTCACGTCCCCTTGGTACCCGGCGGGCGAGAGTTATGCGTCCGTGCGGGGGTGTGCGCTCGCTTTGCGGGGCGTGGTGCGGTCTTCTGATCCACGTGACTTTCTCCGAGGCTGCCGGGCCGGGACGGTTCGGACTGCCGGACGGCGTCCGGGCCTGCCTCTTCGACCTCGACGGGGTGATCACGCAGACCGCGAAGGTGCACGCGGCGGCGTGGAAGGAGATGTTCGACGCCTTCCTGCGGCAGCGGGACGGCGACGGCTTCACGCCCTTCGACATCCACGGCGACTGCGACCGCTACGTCGACGGCCTGCCCCGCGCCGACGGCGTCCGGACCTTCCTGCGCTCGCGGAACATCGACCTCCCCGACGGCGACCCGGACGACCCGCCGACGGCGGAGACGGTGAACGGTCTGGGCAACCGCAAGAACGACATCGTCCAGCGCCGGATCCGCGAGGACGGCGTCGAGGTCTACGAGGGGTCCGTGCGCTACCTGCACGCCGTGCGCGCCGCGGGGCTGCGGACCGCGGTCGTCTCCTCCAGCGCCAACACCGCGGAGGTGCTGCGGGTGACCGGGCTGACCGACCTGTTCGACGCCCGGGTCGACGGCCAGGTCGCCCGCGAGCGCCACCTGCCGGGCAAGCCGAAGCCGGACACCTTCCTCGCCGGGGCCGCCGAGCTCGGGGTCGAGCCCACCGAGGCCGCCGTCTTCGAGGACGCGCTCGCCGGCGTCGAGGCGGGCCGCGCCGGCGGGTTCGGGATCGTCGTCGGCGTCGACCGGGTCGGCCAGGCCGCGGCGCTGAAGGAGCACGGCGCGGACGTCGTCGTCCAGGACCTCGACGAACTGCTCGGGGAGGCGGCATGACGACGCAGTCGCTCTCGCTGCCGACCGCGACCCGCAAGCCGATCAAGCGGTCCGCCTTCGAGGTCGAGCCGTGGTCCGTCCGCGAGGCGGGACTGGACCTCGATGTCCTGGCCCGCGCCGAGTCGGTGTTCGCCCTCTCCAACGGGCACGTCGGCCTGCGGGGGAACCTCGACGAGGGCGAGCCGTACGCGCTGCCCGGGACCTACCTCAACTCGGTGTTCGAGTACCGCCAGCTGCCGTACGCCGAGGCGGGCTACGGCTACCCCGAGTCCGGCCAGACGATCATCAACGTCACCAACGGGAAGATCATCCGGCTGCTGGTGGACGACGAGCCGTTCGACGTCCGGTACGGGAGCGTGATCGAGCACGAGCGGGTGCTCGACCTCCGGTCCGGCGTCCTGACCCGGGACGTGCACTGGCGCTCGCCGGCCGGTCGCGCCGTGCGGATCCGCAGCACGCGCCTGGTCTCGTTCACGCACCGCTCGATCGTCGCCGTGCAGTACGAGGTGACCGCGGACGACGGCGCCCGGATCGTGCTGCAGTCCGAGCTCGTCGCGAACGAGGAGGTGCCGGGCGCGGGCAACGACCCGCGGAGCTCCGCGGTGCTCGCCCAGCCGCTCGAGGCGGTCGAGCACGACTCCATGGGCACGCGGCTGCAGCTGCTGCACCGCACGCGGCGCAGCTCGATCGGCGTGGCGGTCGCGGCCGACCACGTCGTCGAGTGCACCG
Organism: Kineosporiaceae bacterium; assembly: GCA_035630955.1. Lineage (GTDB taxonomy): Bacteria > Actinomycetota > Actinomycetes > Actinomycetales > Kineosporiaceae > DATKNA01. The sequence goes on along the minus strand of DASQJO010000208.1, from coordinate 1,062 downwards.
AGGGGACCAGTGTCTCGACCGCCTCGGAGATCCGTGACGACTGGGGCCGGGTGACCGTCACCGCCACGTTGCGACCCGGCGACACGCTGCGGCTCACCAAGTTCGTCAGCTACGGCTGGTCGTCCGTCCGCTCCCGGCCGGCGCTGCGCGACCAGGTCGCCGCCGGTCTCACCGGGGCCCTGCACACGGGCTGGAAGGGCCTGCTGGACGACCAGCGCGAGTTCCTCGACCGGTTCTGGGAAGGCGCGGACGTCACCGTGGAGGGTGACCCCGCGCTGCAGCAGGCCGTGCGGTTCGCGCTCTTCCACGTGCTGCAGAACAGCGTCCGCGCCGAGGAGCGGCCGATCGCGGCGAAGGGCCTGACCGGGCCCGGTTACGACGGTCACTGCTTCTGGGACACCGACACCTTCGTGCTGCCCGTCCTCGTCCACACCTGGCCGGAGGCGGCCGCCGACCACCTGCGCTGGCGGCACCGCACCCTCGACAAGGCCCGCGAGCGCGCCCACACCCTGCACCTCGCGGGCGCCGCCTTCCCATGGCGGACGATCAACGGCGAGGAGTGCTCGGGGTACTGGCCGGCGGGGACGGCGGCCTTCCACGTCAACGCCGACATCGCCGATGCCGTCATCCGCTACCACGACGCCACCCGCGACGAGGACTTCGACGCCGAGGTCGGCGTGGAGATCCTCGTCGAGACGGCGCGGCTGTGGCGTTCGCTCGGGCACCACGACCGCAGGAGCGCGTGGCACATCGCCGGCGTCACCGGCCCGGACGAGTACAGCGCCGTGGCCGACGACAACACGTACACCAACCTGATGGCCGAGCGGAACCTGCGCGCCGCCGTCGCCGCCGTGGCGAAGCACCCCGAGCAGGCCGAGGCGCTCGGCGTGACGGACGACGAGGTCGCGGCCTGGCAGCGCGCGGCGGACCACGTCGTCGTCGGCTACGACGAGGACCTCGGGGTCCACGAGCAGTCGGCCGGGTTCACCCGGCACGCGGTGTGGGACTTCCGGAACACCCCGGCGGACGCCTACCCCCTGCTGCTGCACTACCCGTACTTCG
>DASQJO010000207.1:0-3992 GCA_035630955.1 Kineosporiaceae bacterium | reverse complement strand
GCCGACTACCGCGAGGACCGGCGCCGGAGCAACGCGCTGGCGTTGCTGGGCTACCCGGTGCTGCGGTTCAGCTATGAGGACATCGTCCACCACGAGGACGTCGTTGCCGAGGTCATCGCGAGGGTCCTCGCACGAGGGCCGCGTTGACCGGGACAACGCCCCACAGTGGGCACTGGCGCGCGCGGTTTGCGCCTCGCACTGAGCGTGGCGCGTAGGGCCGGCGGGCCCGGGCGGCCAGCACTGTGGGGCTACGGCACGATCTTGGTCGAGCGGTCGGCGCCGAGGCGTGCCCTTGCCCACGGTCAGAGCCAGGCGCGGGAGCGGTAGGACGGGTCGGGTCCGACGACGCGCTCGGCCGCCAGCCGGCCCGAGACGAGCACCATGGGCACCCCGACACCCGGCTGCGTCCCCGAGCCCGTGAACACGACGTTCTCCCCGCGCAGGTTCCCGGGACGGAACGGCCCCGTCTGCCGGAACGAGTGCGCCGCCGCGAAGGGCGCGCCGCGCTCCATGCCGCGGGCCTGCCAGTCCTCGGGCGTCGTCGCGTGCTCGACCTCGATGGCCTCGCCGAACCCCTCCCAGCCGCGCCGCTCGAGTGTGGCGAGGACGTGCTCGCGGTACCTCGGCGCCAGCCGCGACCAGTCCAGCGGCGCGTCGAGGTTCGGCGTCGGGAACAGCACGTAGTAGATCTCCCGGCCGTCGGGCGCGAGCCCGGGGTCGGAGTGCGTCGGGTTCGTGACGAGCAGCGACGGGTCGCTCATCAGCCGCCCGGAGCCGAGCTCCTCGAACACCTCCCGCCACGCGTGCCCGAACGAGATCGTGTGGTGGGCGCCGTCGTCGTACCGCTTCGTCGACCCGGCGAGCATGAGGTAGCACGACGGCGAGTAGGTCAGCCGGCGCAGCCGCCGCGGCTCCTCGCCGAGCAGCTCGCGGTAGGCGACCGGCAGGTCCGGGTTGAGGACGACGACGTCGGCGGGGATCCGCTCGCCCGTCGCGGTCCGGACGGCGACCGCGCGGGCGCCGCGCATCTCGACGCCGGTGACCTCGGTCGAGTACCGGATCTCGACGCCGTGCTTCTCCGCCGCCGCCGCCATCGCCTCGGGGACGGCGGCCATGCCACCGGCGGGGAAGTACACGCCGGCGACGGAGTCCATGTAGGCGATGACGGCGTAGAGCGCGAGCGCGTCGTAGGGCGAGAGCCCGGCGTACATCGCCTGGAACGAGTAGAGCCGCTGCGTGCGCGGGTCCTTCAGGTACTGCTCGACCTTCGGGGCGAGCCTGCGGAACCCGCCGATCGCCGCCAGCCGGGCGAGGCTCGGCGTCAGCAGGTCCAGCGGGGAGTCGATGTTCCGGTCGATGAAGTCCCTCATCTCGTACCGGTAGAGCTTCGACACGAAGCCGACGTACCGCCGGAAGCCCGCCGCCTCGGACGAGCCGACCACCCGCTCGATCTCGGCGGCCATCTCCTCGACGCCGGCGTGCACCTCGAGGCTGCTGCCGTCGGCGTACCGGGCTCGGTACAGCGGCTCGACCGGACGAAGAGTCAGCCAGTCCTGCATCGACTCGCCGAGGGCGTCGAAGCAGTCGGCGATGAGGTCCGGCATCGTCAGCACCGTCGGCCCCGGGTCGAACCGATACTCACCTGCCGGGGTCGGGGCCACCCGGACGCCGGCCCTGCCGCCCGGCACCGCCTCGCGCTCGAGCAGTGTGACGCGGCGCCCGGCGCCCGCCAGCCGCATGGCCGCCGACAGCCCGGCGAGCCCGGCGCCCACCACGACGACGTGGTCGGTGGGCCCGACCACCGTGCGCGTGCGCCCCGGCAGCCAGCCGGCGAGCCGGGCGGCCCGATCGGCGGCGCGCATCAACAGACCCGCGCGGTGGCGGCGCCGACGAGGCCCTCGAGCACCGTCCGCGCGGGCTCGGCGACGCCGGACGCTGCGAGCGCCGCCAGCGCCTCGTCGACGAGCTCCACGATGAGGCGCTCGACGGAGGCCAGCGCGCCGGTCTCGACGAGGATCTCGCGCAGGGCGTCGACGCCACCGGCGTCCAGGCCCGGATCCCCCAGGAGCCGGGTGACGAGCGCGGCCTGCGCGGGCGTGGCGCCGGCGAGGGCCTTGGCGACCAGCACGGTCCGCTTGCCCTCGCGAAGGTCGTCGCCCGCGGGCTTGCCCGTCTCGGACGGGTCGCCGAAGACGCCGAGGACGTCGTCCCGCAGCTGGAACGCCTCGCCGAGCGGCAGGCCGAAGGCGCTGTAGCCGCGCAGGAGGTCCTCGTCCGCGCCCGCGAGCCGGCCGCCCAGCAGGAGCGGGTGCTCGATGGTGTACTTCGCGCTCTTGTAGCGGATCACCCGCCGCGCCCGTTCGAGCGACCCCTCCGGACGCCGGCTGGCGACGGCCTGCTCGAGCATGTCGAGGTACTGGCCGCCCATGAGCTGGGTGCGCATCCGGTCGAAGACGCCGCGGCCGCGGGCCAGCGCCTCGGGGTGGAGGCCGCTGGCGGTGAAGAGCTCGTCGCACCAGACCAGGCAGAGGTCTCCGGCGAGCACGGCACCGGCGAGGCCGAAACGCTCCCCGTCCCCGGTCCAGCCCCCGCCGCGGTGCAGGGTCGCGAACCGGCGGTGCACCGACGGGGCGCCCCGCCGGGTGTCGGAGTCGTCCATGACGTCGTCGTGGATCAGAGCCGCAGCCTGGAAGAACTCCAGCGCCGCGGACGCGCGGACGATCGCCTCGGCGTCCGCGGCCGCGGCACCCCGCCAGCCCCAGTAGCAGAAGGCGGGCCGCAGCCGCTTGCCGCCGCGCATGAGGTCCGCGACGTACTCCACGAGGGGGGCGCAGTCGGTGCTCACGGCGTCGAGGACGTCACCCTGCCGGGCGAGGAACTCCTCGACGATCTTGTGTACGCGGGTGCGGAGGTCCTCGGCGTCCAGGGGGGAGGCGGGCACGAGGTGGCTTGCTGTCACGGCGTCTCCCGGCGGGTGCAGGCGCTGGTCGTGGGGGTGGTCATGGCGGGCACGGGTCGTGCCCCACCTCCTCTTCCGTCACCGGGTCGCCTGCGGATGCGCCGCATGGCAGCGAGCCTAGGTGGAGCACGACCTCACGGCATTTCGCAGGCAGGATCATGATCTCGTTTACCCTCGGGGGATGGCATCGATCGCGCCGACGCAGCAGGTCCAGGCCCGGCTGGCGGCCGGCCGATCGTTCTCGTTCGAGTTCTTCCCGCCCCGTGACGACGCCGGCGAGGCCCTCCTCTGGGAGGCCATCCGGCGGCTGGAGTCCTTCGCGCCGTCCTTCGTCTCGGTGACCTACGGCGCCGGCGGCTCCACCCGGGACCGGACGACGCGCATCACCGCCGCCATCGCGGCGTCCACGACGCTCACCCCGGTGGCGCACCTGACGTGCGTCGGGGCGTCGCGGGCGGAGCTGCGGCGCGTCATCGGCGCCTACGCCGCCTCCGGCGTCGGCACCGTGCTGGCCCTGCGCGGCGACCCGGCCGGCGGCCCCGGTGCGCCCTGGACGCCGCACCCCGAGGGCCTCGACCACGCGACGGACCTCGTGCGGCTCGTCCGCGAGCTCGGCACCTTCGAGGTCGGCGTCGCCGCCTTCCCCGACGTCCACCCCGAGAGCCCCGACATCGACCACGACGCCCGGATCCTCGCGGCGAAGGCGGAGGCCGGCGCGACGTTCGCCATCACCCAGTTCTTCTTCGAGACCGACGGGTACTTCCGCCTGATCGACCGGCTCGCCGCGCTCGGCTGCGACCTGCCGGTGGTCCCGGGGATCATGCCGGTGACGAACCTGAAGCAGATCGAGCGCTTCCCGCAACTGTCGGGCAAGCCGCTGCCCGCGGGCGTCCTGGCCCGGTTGGAGTCGGCCGCGGAGAGCCCCGCCTCGCTGCGCCGCGCCGGTGTGGAGATCGCGACCGAGCTCTCGGCGCGGCTGCTCGACGGCGGCGCCCCGGGATTGCACTTCTACACGCTCAACCGATCCACCGCG
>DASQJO010000206.1:0-7030 GCA_035630955.1 Kineosporiaceae bacterium | reverse complement strand
CCGGCTCTACCGGGCGTGGCAGCGGACCTTGCGGCAGGGCGTCCGGACGGCGACAGCGCCGAGCCTGCCGGGTGCGCTCCGGACCGCCTTCGGCATCGACGCCGGTCGCGCGCCCGTCGTCACCGTCCACGACGCGGCGTCGCACGCCATGGCCTGGCTGGGCTCGGCCCTCGGCGTCCCCTGCGTCCCGCTGGGTGTCGACGAGTTCGGGCAGTCGGGGTCGGTCGCGGAGCTCTACGAGCTGCACGACCTGCTGCCCGGCAGCATCGTCAACGCGGCGCTGGCGGCGCTCTCCCTGGCCTGACCCGGGCACCGCACGGCACGGGACGGCCGCGTCGACGGGACGTCACGAGGAGAGCGGCTCCGCGGTCACAGCGGCCGGCGGGCACCAGTCGGCGACGGCCTTCCGGACGTCGGCCGCGGGCGGCCTCTCCGCCGCCCAGGCCACGTATCCGTCCGGGCGGACCAGCATGGTCACGAGCGTGTCGTCGGCCGGCTCCACGACCTGCAGGTGAGCGGTGTCCCTCGGCCGGTCCTCGACGCCCTCGTGGGTTGGCGCCACCAGGACGAAGCGGCCGTCCCGGAGCACCTCCGCCAGGCGCCGGCCGTCGGTCAGGTCGACGTCGACCGCCCGCCTGCCGACGAGCGGGTGGGCCCCGCGCGGCCGCGGGTACGCGATCCCGATCCCGGAGACCGTCAGCGCGACGCGGCTCCCGACCGCAGGTATCCGGAAGGCGACGTCGGCCAGCGTGGCGAGGACCGCGAGCCGCCACCGGGGGGACAGCACGACCCGGAGCATGCCGCCGCTGGTGCGCAGGACGAGCCGGCCGACCGGGTGTCGCTCGTCGTGGTAGCTGTCGAGCAGGCCCGGGCGCGCCCGGCCCTGGAGCTCGGCCGCCAGCTTCCAGCCGAGGTTGGCGGCATCCTGCAGGGCGGTGTTCATGCCCTGGCCGCCCGCGGGGCTGTGCACGTGGGCGGCGTCCCCGGCCAGGAAGACGCGGCCCACGCGGTACTGCGGGACCTGGCGCTCGTCGCTGTGGAACCGCGACACCCAGCGCGCGTCGTGCATGCCGTAGTCGGTGCCCAGCGCGTGCGCGAACGCCTGGCGGACCTCCTCGAGCTCGAGCGGGGCATCGTCGGGCAGCTGCCGCGCCCGGCTCCAGGCGATCACGCGGTACCAGCCGTCGCCGAAGGGCGCGACGAAGCCGAACGTCTGCCCGTCGGCGTTCGCCGTGATCACCTCCGGGGGCCGCTCGCCCAGGCGGACGTCGGCGAGCATCAGCGAGCGGGCCACGGTCCTGCCCGGGAAGGGGGACCCCAGGGCTCGCCGCACGCTGCTGCGGACCCCGTCCGCGCCGACGACGTAGCGGGCCCGCACGGGGCCGTCACTGGTGAGGACGTCGACGCCCTCACCGTCCTGCCGCAGACCCTGCACCTCGACGCCGCGCCGGATCCGGGCCCCGGAGGCGACGGCCCGCCGCTCCAGCAGGCGCTCGACCTCGTACTGGGGCGTCACGAGCAGGAACGGGTAGCGGGTCGGCAGGCCCGAGAGGCGGACCCGCAGCCGGCGCAGGAACCGCAGCTGATCGACCCGGGCGCCACGGGTGAGGAGCTCGTCGGCGAGCCCGCGCGCGTCGAGCACCTCGAGGGTCCGCGCGTGCACGGCGAACGCGCGCGTCAGGTTGTCCTCGTGCTCGGGGCGCCGTTCGAGCAGGGTGACGGAGACGCCCGCGGCTGCGAGATCCCCGGCCAGGAGGAGGCCGGTGGGGCCTGCTCCGACGATCACGACATCGGTGGGTGCGCTCATGGTCTCAGCCTCCGAGAACTCGCCAACGATCGTTGGCCAACGCTTGTTGGCAATCCTAGGAGCGTGGGACGCGACAAGTCAACAGACGTTGGCCTACAGTTGTTGGCATGAGTACCGAGGTCCGGCTGCGACGTTCCGACGCCACCCGCGCCGCGATCCTCGCCGCGGCCCGGAGCAGGTTCGCGACCGACGGGTACGAGCGGTCGACGATCCGGGCCATCGCCGCTGACGCCGGGATCGACCCGTCGATGGTCATGCGGTACTTCGGCTCCAAGGAGGGGTTGTTCGCCGCGGCGGCCGACTTCGAGCTCCGGCTGCCGGACCCGCGCGGGATGCCGCGCGACCACGTGGGGCGGCTGGCTTTCGAGTACTTCCTCACCCGCTGGGAGGACGACGGCACGCTCCAGGCACTGTTGCGTGTCGGGGTCACGAACGAGGCGGCCGCGCAGCGCCTTCGCCAGATCTTCGCGGATCAGCTGGCGCCGATGGTGGCCGCCGTCGCCCCCGCGGGAGCCGACGTCGCGGCGCGCGCGGGTCTGGTCGCGTCCCAGGTGCTCGGCGTGGCGCTGACTCGGTACGTCCTGCGCCTGCCCCCGGTCGCGGGCATGCCGCGCGACGAGCTGGTCCGATGGGTCGGCCCGACGTTGCAGCGCTACTTCACCGCGGAGGACCCGGTCGCGGACGCGAGCGTCAGCGACCGCAACCCGTGATCACGTGCGGGCGCCAGGCGTCCTCGTCCGGCTCGGACGGCGGCCGCTGCGTCGGGAGGCGCACGGGCCGGCGGGTGTGCAGGGTCCGGACGGCGGTGGTGCCGACGGCGGCGACGAGGGCGATCCAGAGCGCAGTGGTGGGTGTCATACCGGCAGGCTCCGCCGCAGTCCTCGACATTCGCCGGGCACCACCTGTGGATGAGCTGTAGGAGAACGCTCACAGATCGTGCACAGCGGCCGTGCAGAACGGTCCCACGCCGGCCCGGCACCGTCGTCGCATGGCCACCGCTGAACTGACCGAGGCACCCCTGCCCGGCGTCCGGCCCCTCCCGGCGGAGGGGAACGCCGGCTCCGGGCCCGCCGTCGACGTCGTCGTCCCCGTCTACGACGAGGAGGTCGACCTCGGGCCCGGCATCCGCCGGCTGCACGCCTATCTCAGCGACCGGTTCCCCTTCAGCTGGCGGATCACGATCGCCGACAACGCCAGCAAGGACGCGACACCGCTGGTCGCCGCCGCGCTCGCCGCCGAGCTGCCCGGCGTCCGCGTCGTCCGACTCGAGGAGAAGGGCCGCGGCCGGGCGCTGCGGACCGTGTGGTCGGCGAGCGACGCCGAGGTCCTGGCGTACATGGACGTCGACCTCTCGACCGACCTCGACGCGCTGCTGCCGCTGGTCGCCCCGCTCATCAGCGGGCACAGCGACCTCGCGATCGGCAGCCGGCTCGCCCGTTCGGCGCGGGTCGTCCGCGGCCCGAAGCGCGAGTTCATCTCCCGCGGCTACAACCGGCTGCTGCGGCTCGCGCTGCAGGTGCGGTTCAGCGACGCGCAGTGCGGCTTCAAGGCCGTGCGAGCCGACCGGGCCCGCGCGCTGCTGCCGCTGGTCCGCGACTCCGGCTGGTTCTTCGACACCGAGCTCCTCGTGCTCGCCGAGCGGACCGGTCTGCGCATCCACGAGGTGCCCGTCGACTGGGTCGACGACCCGGACAGCCGCGTCGACATCGTCGCCACCGCCGTCGGCGACCTCAAGGGCGTGTGGCGGCTCGGCCGCGACCTGGCCACCGGCCGGCTACCCGTCGCCCGGCTCCGCCACCAGATGCGCCGTCCGGAGGCCACCTCGAAGGCCACGTTCACCGGCCAGGCCGTCCGCTTCGCCACCGTCGGTGTCGCGAGCACCTTCGCGTACCTGCTGCTCTACGTCCTGCTCCGAGGCCTCATGCCGGCGGTGGCCGCGAACGCGGTCGCGCTGCTCGTCACGGCGCTCGGCAACACCGCCGGGAACCGGCGCTTCACCTTCGACGTCACCGGCCCGGACGGCGCCGTCCGGCACCACCTGCACGGGCTGGCCCTGTTCGTCGCCGGGCTGGCGCTCGGCTCCGCGGCCCTGACGCTGCTGCACCTCGCGAACCCCTCGCCGGCCCGGACGCTCGAGGTCGCCGTCCTCGTGGTCGCCAACCTCGGAACGACCGCGCTCCGCTTCGTCGCCATGCGCTGGTGGGTCTTCGCGCCTGCCGCCCGTTCGCCCCGTCCTGTTCCCGCGTCCCGTTCCCTGGAGGAGACCCGATGACCACCCTCGGCCTGCCTGCCGGCAGCCATCCGCTGCAGGCGCCGGCTCCTTCGGCGGCGGACCGGACGACGGTCGCCGCCGGCCGGCCCCGCTGGGAGAGACCCGCGCTGGCCGGTCTGCTCCTCGTCACCGCCGTCCTCTACATGTGGGACCTCGGCGCCTCCGGCTGGGCGAACGCCTTCTACGCCGCCGCGGCGCAGGCAGCGTCGGAGAGCTGGAAGGCCTTCTTCTTCGGGTCCTTCGACGCCTCGAACGCGATCACGGTGGACAAGCCGCCGGCGTCCCTGTGGGTGATGGGGATCTCGGCGCGGATCTTCGGCGTCAACGCCTGGAGCCTGCTCGTGCCGGAGGCGCTGATGGGCGTCGGCTCCGTCGCCCTGCTCTACGCCACGGTGCGTCGCCGGTTCGAGGCACCCGCCGCCCTGCTCGCCGGAGCGGCCATGGCACTGACGCCGGTCGCCGTGCTCATGTTCCGGTTCGACAACCCGGACGCGCTGCTCGTGCTGCTGCTCGTCGGTGCCGCCTATGCGCTGACCCGCGCGCTCGAGAAGGGCTCGACCCGCTGGCTCGTGCTCGTCGGCGTGCTCGTCGGGTTCGCGTTCCTCTCGAAGATGATGCAGGCGTTCCTCGTCGTCCCCGGGTTCGCGCTGGTCTACCTCGTCGCCGCGCCGACGTCGCTGCGCCGCCGGGTCCTGCAGCTGCTCGGCGCCGGCGTCGCGATGCTCGTCGCCGCCGGTTGGTGGGTCGCGATCGTCGAGCTGTGGCCGGCGTCGTCGCGGCCGTACATCGGCGGCTCGCAGTCCGACTCCGAGCTCGAGCTGATCTTCGGCTACAACGGGTTCGGCCGGCTCACGGGCAACGAGACCGGCAGTGTCGTGGCCGGCGGCACGCAGGGCACTGGCGGCATGTGGGGCGAGACCGGGATCGCCCGGCTGTTCTCCTCGGAGATGGGCGGGCAGGTCGCCTGGCTGCTGCCGGCGGCGCTGATCTTCCTCGGGTACCTGCTCTGGATGGCACGCCGCGCCCCGCGCACCGACGGCCGCCGGGCCCAGGTGATCCTCTGGGGCAGCTGGCTGGTCGTGACCGGGCTCGTCCTCAGCTTCGCGCAGGGGATCATCCACCCCTACTACACGGTGGCCCTCGCGCCGGCGATCGGTGCGCTCGTCGGGATCGGCGGCTGGATGGCCTGGCGGTACCGGGGACGGCTGGAGTCCCGCGTCGTGCTCGCGGGCGTCGTGTTCCTCACCGCCGTGTGGTCGGTCGCGCTGCTCGACCGCTCGCCGGATTGGCTGCCCTGGCTTCGGCCGCTCGTCCTCGTGGCCGGCGCCGTCGCCGCCGTCGGTCTCGTCGCGCCCCTGCGTGGGCTGGGACACGCGACGGCTCGCCGGGCATCCGTCGGCGCCGCCGGGCTCGCGGTCGTCGCGGGTCTCGCGGGCCCCGCCGCCTACGCCGTCGACACTGCGGTCACGCCGCACAGCGGCTCCATCCCGTCCGCAGGGCCCGCGGTGGCGGGCGGCTTCGGCCCCGGCGGCGGCCCGGGCGGGTTCCGGCAGCGGTTCGGCCAGGGCCAGCAGGGCTTCGCCCCGCCCGGCTTCACGGCACCCGGCCTCGCCGGCGGCGGCCGGGGCGGGCTGGGCGGCCTGCTCGACACGTCCACACCGGACTCGGCCCTCGTCCAGCTGCTCCAGCAGGACACGACGTCGACCTGGGCCGCCGCGGCCATCGGCTCCAACAGTGCGGCCGGCGTCCAGCTCGCCTCGGGTCGCCCGATCATGGCCATCGGCGGGTTCAACGGCTCCGACCCGAGCCCGACGCTGGCCGAGTTCCAGGCCGACGTCGCCGCGGGGAAGATCCACTACTTCCTGGCGCCGGGTGGCGGCGGCTTCGGTGGCGGCCCTGGCGGTGGTCAGGGCGGCAACTCCGGCACCGCGAGCCAGATCACGAGCTGGGTCGAGAGCACGTTCACCAGCACGACGGTCGGCGGCGTGACGGTCTACGACCTCACGCAACCGGCGTCCGGCGCCTCGACGGCGAACTCCTCGGCGACGACCTGAGGGCGGCCGCCCTCGCACGCCCCGGCCGGCTCCTCGCGGAGCCGGCCGGGGCGTCCCTTCACCACCAGATCGCTCAGCGGCATCGGGAGGCGCGACGTCTCACCGGACGCCGTGCGCCCACAGGTCACGCAGCAGCGCGATCTCCGCGCCGTGATGGATGACCTCGCGGTGGATGTGCAGGACGAGCTCCGAGTACGGCGACTTCGCCCACGGACCCTCGGCGGGTCCGACCGGCCGGTCCAGCCCGTCCTCGCCGAGGGCGCGGACGCCGGTCACCCAGCGCTCGTACTGCTCGTCGAGCTGGTCCAGCGCGCCCTTCGCGGTCGCCGCGTAGTCGTGGTCGTCGTAGCTCGTCGGCGTCCCGCCGAAGTGCGACGCGTTGCGCATGCCCAGGACGCCCACGATCACGTGGGCGAGCCGCCAGGCGATCGTCGTCAGCGGGGGCGGCGTGGGCTCGGGGAACGCGAACTCGACGACGACCTCACCGCTGCCGCCGGACCGCGCCGTCCGGGCCTGGCCGCGTGGCCGCAGGCTCCACGCGCCGGGGACCGGTTCCCACAGGTACTCCTCGTCGGTCAGCCCCTCGAACCGTGGACGCAGCTGGTTGTCCCAGTGCCAGGTGAGCTGCTCGAGGAGTTCCGCGTTCCGTGTCGTGGTCATGAGACCAACGTAGGGAGCAACCCGGACAGGATCGGTCCGCATCGGGAGGGCATCCTTGCATCGTGCTCGAGACGCCCGGTCGCCTGCTCCGGCTGCTCGGCCTCTTCCAGGCCCGCCCGTCCTGGAACGCGCCGGAGCTGGCCGAGCGGCTCGGCGTGACCGAGCGGACGGTCCGGCGCGACGTGACCCGGCTGCGCGACCTCGGGTACCCGGTGCAGGCGCGCGCCGGTGCCGCCG
>DASQJO010000205.1:0-11874 GCA_035630955.1 Kineosporiaceae bacterium | reverse complement strand
AGCTCCAGGTGACCTCCCGGGGGGACGCGGTCAGCCGAGCCCGCGAACTGGGACTCGACCTCCGCTGACGTACCGCGTCCGCCGAGCTTCCGCGCCGCCCCAGCCCTCAGCCCCAGGACGCCTGCAGCTGCCGACCGCCGTACCGCCCGAGCGCATCCAGGACGACGTCGACATCGCCCTCGCGGACCAGCACGAACAGGGCCGAGGCACCGGGAGCGAGGAGTCCCCGGACCTCCCCGGCGAAGCGCGGAGCGATGCTCACGCCCACGGCCTCCTCCACGACGGCCCTCATCGCCGCACTGCCCGGCGTTCCAGGCGGCTCGAGGACGAGCACCCCGAGCAGGGGCAACCAGAAGGCGGTGCCCCCGGGGCGGCCGGAGTCCGACATCCGTGTCGTGGCTCGGTACAGGCCGCCCGCGTTCACCGCGACGACGGCGACGTCCTCGGGCGGGACATCGAGGTGCACCGAGAGCCGGACCAGCTCCTCACCAGCCACCGCGGCCGTGGCCTCGTCCTGATACCCGATGACGATCAGCGTCGGCACGGATCACCTCGTCCCCGTCGGGCGGTCCGGCTCCCCGCTCCCTCCCGTCAGGAGACCGAGCTCGTGACCCCGGCGGACCGCCTCGGCGCGCGTCGTGGCCTGCAGCTTCCGGTAGGTGGCCGCGACCTGGGACTTGATGGTGTTCCGGGAGACGTGCAGGTCGTCCGCGATCTCACCCAGCGACAGGTGCGTCGGGAGGAGCTGGAGCACGCGGATCTCCGCCGCCGTCAATGCCATCGGACTGGGCAGACCGACCGGGGTTCCGGTCCCGGCGAGCAGGTGGGCGAGCTCGTCCACCTGCCGGCGCAGGACGCCCTCGGTCAGGAGGTGGCCGAGATACTGGCGTGCCTCCTCGATCCGCGCCCGGGCGGCGAGCGGGTCGCCGGCCTCCAGGGCCGCGCGCCCCAGCACGATGCTCACGTGCGCGGCGTACCAGGGCACGGCCTCGGCGAACGCGTCGGCTCCGATCCTCTGCACGGATGCGACATAGCGCCGGACCGTGGGCACGTCACCCGCGCGGGCCGCCGACCAGGCCGCCGCCGCGTACGCCAGCATGGCCTCGAAGTCGCCCTCCAGGCCCGTCTCCTGGAGAAGCGCGAGGGAGGCCGTGATGTCGTCGTCCGCTCGGCCCTCGTCCCCCGACAGCGCCAGGACGGCGAGTTCGGCGTGCGCGAAGGCCGCGGTGCGCTTCGCGTGCACCCGGCCGAGTTCCGCCACCTCCGCGAGTTCGGGGAGGGCGAGCTCCGGCCGGCCACCGAGGGCGTGGGCGGCGCCGAGCAGGGCGAGCGCCACCGTGCGCTGCGGCGTCCCGGCGGGCTCCAGGTCGACCGCGCGCCGGGCGTCGTCGGCCATGCGTTCCACGCCCAGCGGCGCGAGGAACGCGGCGAGCAGGGCGGTGGCCGACTCCAGCGAGCTGCTGCCATCGGGCAGGGGGCCCGCGGGGTCCGCGGCGCGGGCGAGACGAAGTGCGTTCTGCGCCCAGACCGGGTGCCCGGTGAACGCCCAGATCCAGCCCGCGGTGACGGCGAGCGGTGGGTAGGCGGCGAGCGCCGCGTCGTCCAGCCGGCGCAGCCAGTCGAGCACGGTGGTACGGCGCCCCGCGGCGAAGGCTTGCCTCGCCCGCAGGTCGATGAGCCGCGCGGCCCGGGCCCGATCCTCGCCCGCGAGCGCATGCGTGATCGCCTCGTCGGGCAGTCCCTCGGCCTCGAACCAGGCCGCGGCGCCGCGGTGCAGCCGCAGCTCCTCGCCGGGTTCGCGAAGCCGCAGCTCCTGGAGCAGCATCTCCTGGAACAGTCGGTGGTAGCGGTACCACCCCCCGTCCCGGTCGAGCGGGACGACGAAGAGGCCGCGTCGTGCCGCTTCCAGCAGACGGGCGCCGGAACCGGTCGTCTGCAGGACGGCGTCACACAGGGGTCCGGACATCCGGTCGAGGACGGCGGTCCGCAGCAGGAACCTCACGTTGTCGGACGGCTCACCCGCCAGCACTTCGTCCCGGAAGTAGTCCGCGATGTAGACGTCGTCGCCGGAGATGATCCTCGCGTGGACGGTCGAGGGAGCGCCGCCCGGGCCCCGTCGGGCGGCGAGGGCGGCGAGATACACCCCCGCGGGCCAGCCCTCGGTGCGCTGCACGAGGGCGCGGGCGTCATCGGGCGTCACCGCCTGGCGGGCGGCGACGAAGACCTGACGCGCCTCGGCCTCCGAGAAGGCGAGGTCGGCCGGGCCGAGCTCGACGCAGCGACCGGCGGCGACCAGGGCCGGCAGGACCAGGTCGGGGCGTGTGCGCGTCGCCGCGGCCACCCGGAGCGCCGGGCCGCCTTCCTCGACGACCGTCCCCACGAGCGCGAGCGATGCCCGCGAGTGGAGCTCGTGCAGGTCGTCGAGGACGAGCACGACGGATCGCCCGAGCCGGCGTAGCGCCGCGACGGCCTTCAGCAGGTCGGCCTGAACGGGCCGGGACCGGCTCGTGACCTGGTCAAGCCATTCCGCGTGGGGGCCCGACGGCAGGGCGCTCTGCAGAGCCAGGGCGATGTGGAGGGCCAGCAGATCCGGGTCGTTGTCGTCAGGACCGGCGGTGACCCAGGCGCACGGGTCGGCGGGTCGCGCGGCCCATTGGCTCAGCAGCGTGGTCTTGCCGTACCCCCCCGGTGCCACGAGCAGGACCATCGCGGCGACCGGCGCGCGGTCCAGGCGGGCGAGGAGCTCGGCGCGACGGACCATGCCCCGCCGCTCCAGGGGTGGACGGAGGGCGGCGACGTCCCGCCGTTTCGGGACACGTGGGTCGACACGATCGTCCAGGTCGCGGCCGCTCCCGGCGCTGCCGGCGTCCGGACGTCTCATCCGTGCTCCTCCCCTCCCCCAGCGAGGAGGTGGCGACTCCGGGCGGTTTCGCCACGTCAGGTCGACCCTACGCACCCGCTCCGCGGCAGGGAAGGAATCACCCCCGCGCTCACTCTCCCGGGATGATGCCGCCGCCTGCGCCGCACTGATGTCGTGGCCACCACCTCTCCACGCCGAATCACACCAGGGGCGCCGCCGAGACGACGAGGAACGCGATGTCCACTCTGGATCTGGCGAGGCTGCAGTTCGCCATGACGAGCATCTACCACTTCCTGTTCGTCCCGGTGACGATCGGGCTGAGCCTGCTCACCGCCGTCCTGCAGACCGCCTGGTACAAGCGGGGGGACCGGGCGTACCTGAGGCTCACGCGCTTCTTCGGGACGCTGCTGGTGATCAACATCGCGGTGGGAGTCGTCACCGGCCTGGTGCAGGAGTTCCAGTTCGGGATGGACTGGGCGGCGTACTCGCGCTTCGTCGGGGATGTCTTCGGGGCGCCGCTGGCGATCGAGGGGCTGGCCGCGTTCTTCCTCGAGTCGACCTTCCTGGGGCTGTGGCTCTTCGGCTGGGGCAGGCTGTCACCCCGCATCCATCTGGTCACGATCTGGATGGTGGCGGTCGGCGCGATGCTCTCGGCAGCGTTCATCATGGCCGCGAACTCGTGGATGCAGCACCCGGTGGGCTACGAACTGAACAACGGCAAGGCGCAGCTGAACAACATCTGGGCCGTGCTGACAAATCCGGTGTTCCTCTGGGGATACGCGCACGTCCTGCTCGCGGCACTCGTCACGGGCTCGGTGGTCATGCTCGCCGTGTCGATCTGGCACCTGCGGCGCGGTTCGGAGACCGACCTCTTCGCCCGCTCGGCCCGGCTGGCGCTCGTCGTCCTCCTGCCGGCCGCGTTCCTGGGGATGACCGTCGGCAGCCTGCTCGGCGTCGTCGAGGACAGGTACCAGCCGATGAAGATCGCGGCGTCCGAGGCGCAGTGGGAGACCTGCCAGCCCTGCTCGTTCTCGGTGTTCCAGATCGGCGGCGGCAACCGCGACGAGACGCCCACGAAGATCATCCAGATCCCGCACCTGCTCTCCCTGCTCGCCACGAACTCGTGGAACGGCCAGGTGGAGGGCCTCAACGAGGTCAACGCGCAGTACCAGCAGCAGTACGGCCCCGGCGATTACGTGCCCAACGTCTTCGTCCAGTACTGGTCGATGCGCGTCATGGCCTACACGGCCGTCCTGGTGTTCCTCTTCGCGCTCTGGGGGTGCTGGCGGATCTGGCGCGGAACGCTGACGAGGCCGGGCTGGTTCCTCCGGATCGGCGTCTGGGTGGCCGTCCTGCCGTTCGTCATCAACACCGCCGGCTGGATGCTCACCGAGAACGGCCGGCAGCCGTGGATCGTCCAGGGGCTCATGAAGACGGCCAACGGCGTCTCACCCGCCGTCGACACGTGGTGGGTCGTGACCAGCATCCTCACCTTCCTGCTGCTCTACGCGGCGCTCGCGGTGGTCGCGTGGGGGCTCATGGTGCGCTACACCCGCCGGGGCCCCGAGCCCGATGAACCCCTCACGGAGCCATCACCCGACACCCGCGTCCGCGCGATGACGTACTGAGGAGGTCGTCGTGGGACTCGCCGTCGTCTGGTTCGTCCTCGTGGCCCTGTTCTGGACCGGGTTCTTCGTCCTGGAGGGCTTCGACTTCGGCGTGGGGATGCTGCACGCGCGCCTGGGCCGCACCGACGAGGAGCGCCAGCTCGCCCTCGACTCGATCGGCCCGCTCTGGGACGGCAACGAGGTCTGGCTGATCGTCGCCGGTGCCGCCATGTTCGCCGCCTTCCCGGGTTGGTACGCGACGGCGTTCTCCGCCCTCTACCTGCCCCTGGTCCTGCTGCTCGTCGCGCTCATCGTGCGTGGCGTCTCGTTCGAGTACCGGGACAAGCGGGAGTCCCCCCGGTGGCGTGGCACATGGAGTCTGCTCACGACCGTCGGCAGCGTGGTCGCCCCGCTCCTCGTCGGCGTGGCCCTCGGCGACCTCGTGCACGGCCTGCCGATCGACGCCCAGCAGAACTTCACCGGCAGCCTGCTCGACCTCGTGAGCCCCTACAGCCTCTTCGTCGGCGTCACGGTCGTCCTGCTGTGCCTCACCCATGGCGCGACGTTCCTGGCGCTCAAGGTGGATGGCGACGTCCGGGACCGCGCGCGGACCGCGGCCCGGCGGACCGCTCCCTTCACCGCGCTCGCCGTCCTCGTCTTCATGTTCTGGACGGAGGCGGTCACCGGACGGGGCGTCGTCCCCGGGCTCGTACCGCTCGTGGGCATCCTGGCGGCGGCGGCCACCGCCCTCGTGGTGCGGCGCGGCGCCGACGGCTGGGGCTTCACGGCGACGACGGTGGCGATGGCGGCCACCATCTCGACGATCTTCCTCAGCCTCTACCCGAACGTGATGGTCTCGAGCAGCGGGTCGCAGTTCGACCTCACGGTGGCGAACACGGCGTCGTCGTCCTACGCGCTCACGGTCATGACCATCGTGGCGGTGGTCTTCTTCCCGCTGGTGCTGGTCTACCAGGGCTGGACCTACTACGTCTTCCGCCGCCGGCTTCAGCTCGGCGGCGCCGCTCCGCGGGTTCCCGGCCAGCCGGGGTCACCGGAGCACCGGGCAGCCCCGGTCGCGGGACACTGACGGGTCCGGCGCCGTGCGCGCGCTCGACCGGCGGCTGCTCGCGAGGGCACGGCCCATCCGCGTCGCCCTCGGCGTCGACGTCGCGCTCGGCCTGCTCGCGACCGGCCTCCTGATCGCCCAGGCCGTGATCGTGGCGACCCTGGTGGCCCACGCCTTCGACGGCGCCCGGGCCGGTGCGGTCGCGCCGCTGCTGGTAGCCCTCGCCGGCGTCGTGGCCGTCCGGGCCGTCCTCTCCGGGGCCACCGAGACCATCGGGCGCCAGGCGGCGGGCCGGGTGATGTCCGACCTGAGGCGGGCGCTCGTGCGGTCCCGGCTGGCGGGTGCCCCGGCAGCCAGGGGTCCCGGCGACGACGCCGGCAGCGGCGAGCTCGCGACGGCGGCGGTCGCCGGGGTCGACGGGCTCGAGGTCTACCTGGCCCGCTACCTGCCGCAGGTCGTGCTGTCGGTCACGGTGCCGATCGCCGTGCTCGCGACCGCGCTCGCCGTCGACCCCACCTCCGCCGCGATCATGGTCGCCACGCTGCCGGTCATCCCCGTCTTCCTGGCGCTCGTCGGCAGCACGGCCGGAGCCCGCGCACGGGAGCGGTGGGCGGCGCTGGCACGCCTCTCGGACCACGTGCTCGACGTGCTGCGCGGCCTCCCCACGCTGCGGGCCTACAACCGGGCGGACGTGCAGGCGGAGTCCGTCGCCCAGAGCGGCGAGCGCTACCGGCGCGGCACCATGCAGGTGCTGCGGCTGTCGTTCCTGTCCGGCGCGGTGCTCGACCTCGCCGCGACCCTCGGCACCGCGCTGGTGGCCGTGACCGTCGGCATCAGGCTCATCGGTGGTGGGGTCACCCTGCGCGCCGCGCTGGTCGTGCTGCTGCTGACACCGGAGCTGTACGCACCGCTGCGTGCGCTGGGCAGCCTCTTCCACGCCAGCACCGACGGCCTGGCAGCGGCCGGGCGGATCCTCGACGTGCTGGGCACCGGATCCCTCCCCACCCCCGGCGGGGGGTCCCCGGGCAGCTGGCAGCGGGTCGAGCTCGCCGGCGTCACCGTGGAACTCCCGGACCGGGGCGGGGCCGTGCTCCGGGACGTCGACCTCGAGCTGCGGCGCGGTGAGGTCGTCGTGCTGGCCGGGCCCAGCGGCGCCGGCAAGAGCACGGCCGCCGCGCTGCTGCTCGGGCTGCGCACGCCGGACGCCGGCGCCGTCCTGGTCGACGGCCGGGACCTCGCGACCCTCGATCTGCGGGCCTGGCGCAGCCAGATCGGGTGGCTACCGCAGCGGCCGACGATGTTCCGCGGCACCGTGCGCGAGAACATCGCGCTCGGCGACCCGGGGGCCGGGGTGGAGCGTGTCATGGCGGCCGCGGAGCTGGCCGGGGTGGGCGAGATCGTCGCGGAGCTCCGTCGCGGCTACGACACCGTGATCGGGCCCGGCGGTCGCGGCCTGTCGGCCGGTGAGGAGCGCCGCATCGCGCTGGCCAGGGCCCTGCTCCCGGAGCCGGCGCTGCTCGTCCTCGACGAGCCCTTCGCCCACCTCGACCCCGATTCGACGCAGGCGGTGGCCCGAGCGATCGCCCGGGTCGCCCCCGGGCGCGCCGTCCTCGTCATCGAGCACGACGCCCAGCCCCTCACGGTCGCCCATCGGACCGTGGCCCTGCGGCTCGACCCCGACCGTCCCGCGACCCCCGTCCCGCCGGCAGCGGTCGGGGCCCGATGAGCACCGTCGTCGCTCTGCTCCGGCTGACCCGGCCGCCGCTGGGTCGGCTCGCCCTGGCCGTCACCCTGGGCGCGGTCGCCGTCCTCACCGGGGTCGGCCTCATGACGCTGGCGGGTTACCTCATCTCCCGCTGCGCGGAGCAGCCGCCCGTCCTGTCGCTCACGGTGGCGATCGTCGGCGTCCGGGCGTTCGGGATCGCCCGGCCGCTCGCCCGGTACGCCCACCGGCTGGTGTCCCACGACCTCGCGCTGCGGTCACTGGCCGGGACCCGAGCTGCGGCGGTGCGGTCCCTCGCCGGCCGGCTGCCGGACCGCTCGGGCACCGACCGCGACGGGGACCTGCTGGCCCGGCTCGTCGGCGACGTCGACGCCGTCCAGGACCTCTACCTGCGCGGCCTCATCCCACCCCTGGTCGCGCTGGCCGGCGGAGCGGTGTCCGTGGCGGTCGCCAGCGTGCTGCTGCCGGCCGCGGGCGTCCTACTGGCAGCCGGGCTCGTCGTCGGCGGCGTCCTGGTGCCGATGCTGGCCGCCGGGCTCACCCGGTCGATCGCGAGCCGTCGGGTCACCGTGCGCGCGGAACTCACCGCGGACCTTGTCGAGGTGCTGCGCGGCGCGCCCGAGCTGGTCGTGCTCGGCGCGGACACCGCCGCGGTGGAGCGGATCGAACGGCTCGACGCCGAGCTGACGCGCCTCGGCCGCCGGGACGCCCTCGCCGGCGCCGTGACCGAAGGGCTATCCGTGCTCGTCGCCGGCCTCACGACGGCGGGCGTGCTCGCCGTCTGCGTGCTGGCGACCGCGGACCACCGCCTCGACCGGGTCCTCGTCGCGGCGCTGACGTTGCTCGCCGCGGCCGCCTTCGAGGCCGTCGCCCCGCTGCCGCCTGCGGCCCTCGGCCTGCGCTCGACGCTGGAGTCGGCACGGCGCGTGCTGCAGATCGGCGCCCGGCCACCGGCGGTCCTGGACCCCGACCACCCTGCGCCGCCCCCCGGGAACGGCCCGGTGGTCCTCGAGCGGGTCGGGCTGCGGCCGCAGGACGCCGACGGCTGGGGGTTGCACGGCGTCGACCTCGCGCTCGCCCCCGGGGACCGGGTCGCGCTGGTCGGCAGGTCCGGGTCCGGCAAGACGACGCTGGCGCAGCTGCTGGTGCGCTTCCTCGACCCCGACGACGGCCGGGTGCTCCTCGCCGGTGCCGACGTCCGTGGGCTCACCCAGCGCGACCTGCGCCGGCGGGTCACCCTCGACGGACAGGACGCCTACCTGTTCGCGACGTCCATCCTCGAGAACGTGCGCCTGGCCCGCCCCGAGGCGGACGACGCGGCCGTGGTGCAGGCCCTGCGCCGGGCTCGGCTCACGGACTGGATGGCCCGGCTCCCGCAGGGGTGGGACACGCTCGTCGGCGAGGACGGGGCCGCGGTCTCCGGCGGCGAGCGGCGCCGGATCGCCCTCGCCCGTGCCCTGCTCGCCGACTCGCCGGTGCTGGTGCTGGACGAGCCGACGGCCCACGTGGACCGGCCCACCGCGGCCGCGATCGTCGAGGACGTCCTGGGCGCCGGACCGGATCGCACGGTGCTCCTCGTCACGCACCGGGAGCAGGAGGCAGCCCTCACCCCGAGGGTCCTGCACCTGCGCCGCGGCCGGATCACCCCGGGGTCATCCCCGCAGGATGACGACCTCTGACGGGCCGCGCCGAAGCATCGGAGGAGTCCGCTCCCCTCGTGCGACGGGGGCGTCGAGCAGCCATCGAGGGCACGAGGGACTTCAGGGAGGACGCCATGACACCTCGCACCGGTGAAGGGCGCATCGAGATCAACCGCGGGCTGCTCGTCGGCGGCGCGGTCCTCATGTCGGTGGGCGCCGTGATCGGCGCCGTCGGTGCCCTCGCGGCCACCGTCGCCGTGGTCGGCGCCGCGCGATCGTGGGTCGGCCAGCTGGAGGAGCCGCCGTCGGTGATCGCCCGCCGCCGGCTCGCGCAAGCGAGGACCGCGGCAGCCGCGGGCGCCCAGGGCTGGCGCGAGCACACCGCCCGCCTCCAGTCCCAGGCCGCCGACGGCGACGCGACGGGGTCAGGAACATGAGCGACGACCACTACGACGTCATCATCATCGGCAGCGGGGCCGGCGGCGGCACCCTCGCCCACCGGCTGGCTCCGGCGGGCAAGCGGGTGCTGCTCCTCGAGCGTGGGGGGTATCTGCCCCGCGAACGGGACAACTGGGAGTCGTCCGCGGTCTTCGTGCGGGGCAAGTACCTGCCGTCCGAGTCCTGGTACGACCGGCACCACAACGCGTTCCAGCCGGAGGTCAACTACTACGTCGGCGGCAACACGAAGTTCTACGGCGCGGCCCTGTTCAGGCTGCGTCCGGAGGACTTCGGCGAGCTGAAGCACCACGACGGGATCTCCCCGGCCTGGCCGATCGACTACGCGGACCTCGAGCCCTACTACACCCAGGCCGAGCACCTCTACCGCGTCCACGGCCGACACGGCGAGGACCCGTTCGAGGGTCCCTACAGCGCGGACTACGCGCACCCGCCGGTGGAGCACGAGCCCCGGATCCAGCAGTTGTCCGACGACCTGGAGAAGCAGGGCCTGCACCCCTTCCACCTGCCCATCGGGGTCAACCTCGACCAGGACGCCGACGGACTGGCGAGCCGGGGGAGTGTCTGCATCCGCTGCGACCGGGTCGATGGCTTCCCGTGCCTGGTCCAGGCGAAGTCGGACTCCCAGGTCATCTGCGTCGACCCGGCCGTGGCGAGCGGCGGAGTCGAGCTGCTCACCGGCGCCTACGTGGAGCGGCTCGAGACCGACGCCACTGGCCGCAGCGTCACCGGCGTCGTCGTCCAGCTCGACGGGACGCCGGGAACGGTCACCTTCAGCGCGGACATCGTCGCCGTCGCCGGCGGGGCCGTGAACTCAGCGGCGCTGCTGCTGCGCTCCGCCAACGACCGCCACCCCGGCGGCCTCGCCAACGGCTCGGACGTCGTCGGGCGCTTCTACCTGCGGCACAACAACCTCGCGCTGATGGCCGTCTCCAAGGAGCCCAACCCGACCCGGTTCCAGAAGACGCTGGCGATGCACGACTGGTACTTCGGTGACGAGGACTGGGACTTCCCGCTCGGCGGCATCCAGATGCTGGGCAAGTCGGACAGCGAGCAGATCAGGGCCGGCGCGCCCCGGATGGCGGGGAAGTTCTCCCCGGAGATGCCGTTCGAGATGATCGCGCACCATGCCGTGGACTTCTGGCTGTGCGGCGAGGACCTCCCGCTGCCGACCAATCGCGTCACGCTGCGCAAGGACGGCAGCATCCAGCTCACGCTGGACGAGAAGCACAACATGGCGGGCGTGAAGCGGCTGCGCCACCGGCTGCAGGGCATGCTCGGCGCCCTGGGCTTCGAGGACCACCTGCTCGACCACAGCATCTACCTGCACAAGACGATGCCCATCGGCGCGACCGCGCACCAGGCCGGCACGGTGCGGTTCGGCTCGGACCCCGCGAGCTCCGCCCTCGACACGATGTGCAAGGCGCACGAGCTGGACAACCTCTACGTGGTGGACACCAGCTTCTTCCCGAGCATCGGCGCCGTGAACCCATCCCTGACCGCCATCGCGAACGCGCTGCGGGTCGGCGACCACATCCGCGAGCGGCTCGCCGCATGACCTGCACGAGCGAAGGAGTTCGGCGTGACTGACAAGATCGACGCCCTGGTCATCTTCGGAGCGACCGGTGACCTCGCCAAGTTGGAGACCTTTCCGGCCCTCGTCGGGCTGGTGGGCCGCGGCGTGCTCGACGTCCCCGTGATCGGTGTGGCGAAGAGCGGTTGGGACCTGTCCCAGTTCCGGGCGTACGCCGAGGCGTCCCTGCGGCTCAACCAGATGGATCCCGACGCGCCGGACGCCGCACGCATGCTCGGGTTGCTCGACTACGTGGACGGCGATCTCGACGACGACGCGACGTACCAGGCGGTGGCGGCCAAAGTGCGCCCCGGCGGCCACGTCCTGTTCTACCTCGAGGTGCCGCCTCCGCTGTTCGGCCGCATCGCCCGCGGCATCGGCGCGGCGGGGCTGGCCGGCGGGGCGCGGGTCATGGTGGAGAAGCCGTTCGGTGGCGACCTGCGCAGCGCACAGGAGCTCAACGAGACGATGCACTCCGTCTTCCCGGAGGAGGCCATCTACCGCGTCGACCACTGGCTCGGTCTGGATCCGGTGGAGACCGTCCTCTTCGGGCGCTTCGCCAACGCCCTCCTCGAGCCGCTGCTCAACCGGACCTACGTCGAGAGCATCCAGATCACCATGGCGGAGGCCTTCGACGTCGCCGACCGCGGCCGGTTCTACGACCGTGCCGGAGCGGTGCGCGACGTCCTGCAGAACCACCTCCTCCAGGTGCTGGCGACCGTGACGGCGGACCCTCCCGGCGGCCAGGGCTTGCGCGGGTGGCGCACGTCCAAGGAAGAGCTCGTCGAATCGCTGCGGCCGCTCGACCCCGCGACCACGGTCTACGGGCAGTACGAGGGCTACCTCGACGTCGACGGGGTGGCAGCCGACTCGACGACGGAGACCTTCTTCGCCACCCGTGTGTACATCGACTCCTGGCGCTGGGCCGGCGTCCCGATCGTCATCCGCG
>DASQJO010000204.1:0-8802 GCA_035630955.1 Kineosporiaceae bacterium | reverse complement strand
GGTCCCGGCCGATGAGCACGGCGGCCCGCAGACGTCGCCCGTGCGCGCGGACGAGCTCATCGAACTCCGCGGGCCCGGCACCCTTGGCCAGCCCGCCGGCGACCCACACGATGTGCTCGAACCCGCGCAGCGCGGCGTCGGCGGCGTGCGGGTTCGTCGCCTTGGAGTCGTCGACCCAGGTCACGCCGTCCGCCTCGCCGGCCGGCGCGAGGCGGTGCGCGGGCGGGGTGAAGCCGCGCAACCCGTCCCGGACGGCGACCGCTGGGACGCCGTGCGCGCGGGCGAGCGCGGCGGCGGCGAGCGCGTTGGCGACGACGTGCGGCGCGAGGACGCCGCCGTTGCCGAGGCGGACGTCCTCGAGCGTCGCGAGCTCGGCGGCCGACGTCCGGCGCTCCTCGACGAACGCGCGGTCGGCGAGCACCTCGTCGACGAGCCCGACCATCGACACGCTCGGGACGCCGAGGGTGAAGCCGATGGCCCGGCACCCCTCGATCACGTCCGCGTCGCGGACCAGCTGCTCGGTCACCGGATCGGCGACGTTGTAGACGCAGGCGATCTCGGTGTTCCCGTAGACGCGGCCCTTGTCGCGGGCGTACGCCTCCAGGCTGCCGTGCCAGTCGAGGTGGTCGGGCGCGACGTTGAGGCAGGCGCTCGCCCGGGGCCGCATGGACGACGTCGAGTGCAGCTGGAAGCTGGACAGCTCGACGGCTAGCACGTCGAACGGCTGCGGGTGCAGCACCGCCTCGAGCACGGGCGTGCCGGCGTTGCCGACCGCGGCGGTCCGGTATCCGGCAGCCGCCAGGATCGAGGCGAGCATCGTGACCGTCGTCGTCTTGCCGTTGGTGCCGGTGACGGCGAGCCAAGGCGCGGCGCCGCTCGGGGCGCGCATCCGCCAGGCGAGCTCGACCTCGCTCCAGACCGGGACGCCGGCCGCGGCGGCCCCGGCGAGCACGGGGTGGTCCGGCCGCCAGCCGGGCGAGGTGACGACGACGTCCGGGGCGGCTCCCGCGACCTCCGGAAGCGCCGCGACGGCGTCCGGGCCCAGCCGGACCTGGGCGCCGAGGGTGTCGAGGACGACGGCGCGCTCGCGCTGGTCCTGCCCGTCGGCGGCGTCGAGGACGACGACGCGTGCCCCGCGCTCGACGAGCGCGTCCGCCGCGGCGAAGCCCGAGACGCCGATGCCGGCGACGACGGCGCGCAGGCCCTCCCACGCGGCCGCCGACGAGGTCAGGGCGTCGAGCCTCACTGACCGACCACCCACTCCGCGTAGAACACCCCGAGACCGAGCCCGACGAAGAGCCCGGCGATGATCCAGAACCGGATGACGATCGTCACCTCGGCCCACCCGGCGAGCTCGAAGTGGTGCTGCAGCGGAGCCATCCGGAACACCCGTCTCCCGGTCAGCTTGAACGATCCGACCTGGATGACGACGGACAGCGTGATGAGCACGAACAGGCCGCCCAGGATGACGATGAGCAGCTCGGTGCGGGTCGTGATGGCCAGACCGGCGAGCGCACCGCCGAGCGCGAGCGAGCCGGTGTCGCCCATGAAGATCTTCGCGGGCGAGGCGTTCCACCACAGGAACCCGAAGCACGAGCCGAGCACGGCGGCGGCGACGACGGCCAGGTCGCGCGGGTCGCGGACCTCGTAGCACTGCGGGCCGGGCCGCTCCAGGCAGGAGTTGTTGGACTGCCAGATGCCGATGAGCACGTAGGCCCCGAAGACCATGACGCTCGTGCCCGTGGCGAGCCCGTCGAGCCCGTCCGTGAGGTTCACCCCGTTGCTCCAGGCCGCGATCATGAGGAGCGCCCAGATGACGAAGAGCACGAGCCCGAGCGCCGCACCCGCGAACGCGAGGTCGATGCCGGTGTCCCGGATGAACGAGACCCGGGTCGACGCCGGCGTCCTGAACGAGCCGTTCTGGAACTGCAGCGCGAGCAGCGCGAACGTGATGGCGACCGCGCTCTGCCCGGCGAGCTTGGCGCCCGCCCGCAGGCCGAGGCTGCGCTGCCGCGAGATCTTGAGGTAGTCGTCGAGCCAGCCCACCAGGCCCAGGCCGCTCATCAGGAAGAGCACGAGGACCGCCGACATCGTCGGCATCCAGACGGTCGCGGCGTGCGCCACCGCGTAGCCGGCGAGCGTCGCCCCGATGATGACGGCGCCGCCCATCGTCGGCGTCCCGCGCTTGGTGTGGTGGCCGGTGGGGCCGTCGTCCCGGATGAACTGGCCGTAGCCGCGGCGTACGAGGAACTGGATGTAGAACCGGGTGCCGAAGAGCGCGCACACCAGCGCGACCGCGGCCGCGAGCAGGACCGCCTTCACGCGGCCCCTCCGGCGCCGGTGTCGAGGGGGACGCCCGCCGACGCGTCCTGCAGGAGCGCCGTGGCGACCGCGTCCAGGCCGATCGAGCGCGAGGCCTTGACGAGCACGACGTCGCCGGGCCGAAGCTCCGCCCGCAGCAGCGCGAGGGCGGCGTCGGCGTCCGGCACCCAGGCGGACTCCTCGCCCCAGGAACCCTCGTGGCTCGCGCCGGCGTGGACGGCGCGGGCTCCCTCCCCGACCGCGACGAGCCGGGAGACGTCGAGGCGGACGGCGAGGCGGCCGATCGCGTCGTGCTCCGCGAGGGCCGTGTCGCCGAGCTCGAGCATCTCCCCCAGCACCGCCCAGGTCCGGCGGCGTGGTCCGTCGTCCGGCCGGCCCATCGCGGCGAGCGCCTTGAGCGCGGCGCGGACCGAGTCGGGGTTGGCGTTGTAGGCGTCGTTGACGACCGTGACGCCGTCGGCGCGGGTGGTGACCTCCATGCGCCACCGGCTGGCGGGCCGGGCGGACGCGAGGAGCTCGGCGACCCGCTGCGGCGGCATGCCGCGCTCGAGCGCGACGGCGGCCGCGGCGAGCGCGTTCGCCACGTGGTGCTCGCCGTGCAGCGGCAGCGTCACCGGCGCGTCGCCGGCCGGTGAGCGCAGGAGGAAGGAGGGGCGCGACCAGGCGTCGAGCCGCACGTCCTCGGCGCGGACGTCGGCCTCGGGGGAGAACCCGAAGCGGACGACGCGGCCCTCGGTGCGGGCGGCCATCGCGGCCACCAGCGGGTCGTCGGCGTTGAGCACGGCGACGCCGTCCGCGGCGAGGGCCTCGGGGAGCTCGCCCTTGGTCCGGGCGGTCTCCTCGCGGGAGCCGAAGACGCCGGCGTGCGCGGCGCCGACGTTGAGCACCACGGCGACGTCGGGCGGCGTCACGCGGGTGAGGTAGGCGATGTTGCCCGGCATCCGGGCGCCCATCTCGGCGACGAGGTACCGGGTCGACGTGTCGCAGCGCAGCGCCGTCAGCGGCAGCCCGATCTCGTTGTTGAACGACCCCTGCGGGGCCACGGTCGGCCCGAGGTCGCCGAGCAGGACGGCGAGCAGATCCTTGGTGCTGGTCTTTCCGGACGAGCCGGTGACGCCGACGACGGTCAGCTCCGGCAGGGCGTCGACCACGTGCCGGGCCAGGGCGGCGAGCGCGGCCAGCTGGTCGTCCACGACCACGCAGGGGACGTCGAGCTCGCGGCCGGCGAGCACCGCGACGGCGCCCGCCTCGACGGCGGACGCGGCGTGGTGGTGGCCGTCGGTCCGCTCGCCGGACAGCGCGACGAACAGCGCACCCGGCGCCGCCTGCCGGCTGTCGGCGACCACCGGCCCCGTGACCACGGCCTGCGGAGCTGCTCCCCCGGCCAGTCGCCCGCCGGTGGCCGCGGCCACCTCCGCCAGCGACACCGCGATCATCGGACGCCCTCCTGCTGCCTGGTCGGGTCGGCCGCCACCTCGTCCAGCGCGGCGCGCAGCGCGGCCCGGTCGTCGAAGGGGTGCACGACGCCGCCGACCTCCTGGCCCTGCTCGTGGCCCTTGCCGGCGACGAGGACGACGCCGCCCGGCCAGGCCCGCCGGACCGCCTCAACGACGGCGGCACGGCGCCCGGCGACCTCGAGCACGACGGCGCCGCTGCGGGCGGCGGCGCGCTCGGCCCCCTCGCGGACCGCGGCCCGGATCGCGGCCGGATCCTCCGACCGCGGGTTGTCGTCGGTGACGACGACGACGTCCGCGCCGTTCGCGGCCGCGGCGCCCATGAGGGGCCGCTTCTCCCGATCGCGGTCGCCACCCGCGCCGAGGACGACGACCAGCGGGCGGCCGCTCGTCCCGAGCGCGTCGAGCGCCTGCTCCACGGCGTCGGGCGAGTGGGCGAAGTCGACGACGGCGAGCGGCGCTCCGGCCGGGACGCCGGGATCGCCGACCCGCTCCATCCGTCCCGGCACGGGACCGGCGACGGCGAGCGCGGCGGCCGCGTCCTCGGCGTCCAGCCCCGCCTCGACGAGCACCGCGAGCGCCACCAGCGCGTTGGCGAGGTTGAACCGGCCGGGCAGCGGGCTCCGCAGCGCGAGCTCGCGCCCGCCGGGACCGGCGACCCGGGCGACGGGCAGGCCGCCGTCCACCCCCTCGTCGACGACCCGCCAATCGGCGACGCCGCCGGGGCGGGTGGTCACG
The DNA here is from genome assembly GCA_035630955.1 of Kineosporiaceae bacterium. Lineage (GTDB taxonomy): Bacteria > Actinomycetota > Actinomycetes > Actinomycetales > Kineosporiaceae > DATKNA01. The sequence goes on along the minus strand of DASQJO010000204.1, from coordinate 4,288 downwards.
GTCGTCACGGGGACGCCGGCCAGCCCGGCGAGCCGGACGCCCCAGGCGTCGTCGACGCAGACCACGGCGCGGCGGGCGCGCTCGGGGGTGAACAGCGAGGCCTTGGCGGCGAAGTACGCCTCCATCGAGCCGTGCAGGTCGAGGTGGTCCTGGCTGAGGTTGGTGAAGGCGGCGACGTCGACGACCAGCCCGTCGACGCGGTGCAGGGCGAGGGCGTGACTCGAGACCTCCAGCGAGCAGACCTCGACACCGCGCTCGACCATGGCCGCGAGCAGCGCGTGCAGGTCGGGCGACTCCGGCGTGGTCCCGGTCGAGGGGATCCGCTCGTCGCCGAGACGGAGTTCGACGGTGCCGACGAGGCCGGTCCGGCGGCCCGCGGCGCGCAGGGCGGCGTCCAGCAGGCAGGTCGTGGTCGTCTTCCCGTTCGTGCCGGTGACGCCGAGGGTGAGCAGCTTGGTGCCGGGCTCGCCGTAGACCCAGGCGGCGAGCTCGCCGAGCCGTGCCCGGGGGTCGTCGACGACGGCGACCGGGAGGCCGCTCGCCGCCGCGCGCTCGGCACCCTCGGCGTCGGTGAGGACGGCCACGGCGCCGGCGTCCGCCGCGTCGGCCGTGTAGGCGGCCCCGTGGGTGCGCGCGCCCGGCAGCGCGGCGTAGAGGTCACCCGGCCGGACGGTGCGCGAGCTGAGGGTCACCCCGGTGACCAGGACGCCGTCCGCGGCCGGCGTCGGACCGAGCCCGAGCCGGGCGAGGACGCCGGCGAGGGGTCGGGGTTCGACGGAGGTGGGGCGGGGGCCGCCGGGGATCGGCACGGTGCGTCAGGCTACCTGTCAGTCCCACAGCAGCGGCATGCGAGGCGTCTTCGTGCCCGTCGGCGGCACCTTGGCCTGCGCGAGCGCGAACGCCATGAGCTGCGAGAACACCGGGGCCGCCACCTCGCCGCCGAAGTGACCCCGCTTCGGCTGGTCGAGCACGACCGCGACGATCAGCCTGGGCGCGTCCGCCGGGGCCATGCCGATGAAGCTGGCGACGTAGGCGCCGGGCTGGTAGCCGTTCTTGCCCGGCACCTGGGCCGTGCCGGTCTTGCCGGCGACGCGGTAGCCCGGGATGGCCGCCTTCGCCGCCGTCCCGTCGTTGCCGACCACCTGCTCCATCATCAGCCGCATCTGCCGCGCGACGGACGAGCTGACGACCCGCGTCGCCGGCGCCTGCTCCGTCGGCCGGAAGACGCCGTCCGTGCACGTCTCGCCCGTGACGAGCGTCGGGCGCTTGCGGACGCCGTCCGCGGCGAGCGTGGCGAACACGTCCGCGGCCTGGAGCGCCGTGACCGACAGGCCCTGGCCGAACATGACCGTGTTGCGCTGCGACCCGCTCCAGTCCTGCGACGGCGCGAGGATGCCCGCCGACTCCGGCAGGCCGATGCCGGTGCGGGTCCCGAGGCCGAACCCGCGCAGGTAGCCCTCGAGCTTGGCGGGGCTGATCCGCGAGCCTGTGAGGATCGTGCCGATGTTGCTGGACTTCGCCAGCACGCCGGCGAGCGTGAGGTGCTCGGTGCCGTGCAGCTCCGCGTCGTGGAAGGTGGTGTCCCCGCGGTGCAGGACCGGCGGGACCGTGATCCTCGACGCGGGCGTGACGACGCCCTCCTGCAGGGCCCCGGCCAGGGTGATGACCTTCGCCGTGGACCCGGGCTCGAACGTGTCGAGCAGGCTGCGGTCGTTGAGCTCGTCCTGCCTGGCCTTCTGGTAGTGGTTCGGGTCGTAGGTGGGGGCGACGGCGAGGCTGCGGACGTTGAAGCCGGTGTCGAGCACCACGGCGTACCCGCCCCGTGCCCGGGTGGCCTTCACCTGGGCGGAGATGAGCTGCTGCGCCTTGTACTGCAGGTCGCGGTCGATCGTGGTGTGCACCGTGCAGCCGTCGCGGGGCTCGACCTCGGCGAGGACGCCGGTCGGGATCGTGAGACCCTCCTCGCTGCTCTCGTACGTGAGCTTGCCCGGGGTGCCCGCGAGGTCCCTGTCGTAGGCGCCCTCGAGGCCGCCGCGGGCGTTGCCGTCGGCGTCCACGAACCCGAGCACGTTCGCGGCGACGTCCCCGTTCGGGTAGTCGCGCCGGCTCGCCTGGTAGGTCGCGACGCCGGGGACGGCGAGCCGGAGGATCTCGCGCGCGACGTCCGGCGCGACGCCCTTCGCGAGCGTGACCCCGCGGTTCGTGCCCGTGAGCTGCTTGACCAGGGTCGGCACCGGGACGCCGAGCAGCGGCGCCAGGTCCTCGGCGGCGCCCTTGAGCCCGACGGGGACGAGCTCCTCGCCGACGCGCCGCTTGTACTGGCCGACCAGGGTCTGGTCGACGCGGACCTCGCGGAGCTCGATGGTCGTGGCCAGCGGATCGCCGGTGGAGTCGACGATGTCGCCGCGGTGCGCGAACAGCGGCTGGTACTGGGTGCGGCTGCGCAGCGCCTCCGCCGCGAGGGCGGATGCGTCGAGGCCCTGCACCTGCACGAGCCGGCCGCCGAACAGGCTGAGCAGGAAGAGCATGAGCACGAGCGCGACACGCAGCCTGCGGTTGGGGTCCGGCGGGGGGCGCCAGCGGCGCCGGCGCACGGGGCGTGGTGGAGGCGGTGGCGTGGCCCGCGCGGACGGGCGCGGCTGCCGGCGCGGCGCCGACGTCCTGCCCGCCTCGGCCGGCGCGCGCCGCGCCTGGCCCTGCGGGCGGCGGGCGGCGGCGGTGCGGGTCTCGCCCCGGCCGCCGCCGGTCGTGCGGGTCTCCCCCCGGCCGCCGCCGGCCGCAGTGCGCGGCGGGGTGCGGCTCGGCTCGTGCTTGGTTCGCGGGGGAACGGTGCGTGGGGGGACGGTGCGTGGTGGGACGGCCGCCGCGGGCCGTCCCGTGGTGGGCGGCGCCACGCGTGGGGCGCGCCCGGCCGAGGGGGCGCGGCCCTGGGAGGCGGCCGAGCGCTTGGACGACTGGCGGGGCTGGACCGGGCGGGCTCCTGAGGAACGCGGGGACCGGTCAGCGGGCCCGTCGGCGGGCCGCCGCCCGCGCCGTCCGGACGTCTCGTCCCCGTCCATCCGCGCGTCCTCCCTTCCCTGCTCGTGACGTCGCGGCACGCCTCGCCGCCACCGGTCCCCCTGCCGACCTCCGTCCGCCCGCTCGTGCCGTCAGTGGCCCGGCGCGGTGGGCGCGGGCTTCGTGGCCGTGGTGGTGGTCTTCGTGGTGGCCTTCGTGGTCGGCGTGGTGGCGGGCGTGGTCGGCTTCGTCGCCGCCTTCGCCGTCGGCTTCGCGGACGCCGTGGGCGTCACGCTAGGTGAGGGAGGAGCAACGGCGCGTTGCGGCACGCCGATCGTCCGGCCACCGGGCTGGACGAAGACCGGGGCGCCGGGCGCGGGAACCATGCCCTGCTTCCTCGCGTTCGCCTCGAGGTTCTGCGGCGCCTCCTGCTCCACGATCTCGCCGCGGAGCTTCTGCGCCTGCTCGCGCAGCACCTCGGCGCGCTGGTTCTGCGCCTGCAGGTCGTACGCGCCGCGCTCGAGGCTGACGTCGAGCAGCAAGAGCCCGACGAGCCCGAGCACGAGCAGCGCGACGCACGCCACGACCAGCCCTGCCCGGCTGCGCGTGTGCCGGGCGGCGCTGACCACCCGCAGGCGTGGCGGCTGCGGGGCCGGCGCGGGCCGTGCCTGCCGTCCCTGATGACGCGCGACCGGACGCGCCGTGCGCGCCGTCCGTACCGCAGCCGACTGACTCATGCCGCATCCCCTCCCGGCGCGCTCCCCCGGCGCGTGCGTCCCGTCCGTCCCGTGCGTGTCTTCCCGTCCGTCGAGCGGGGCCGGACGGCGCCGGCCCGGACCCGCTCCGCGGCGCGCAGCCGCACCGACGCCGCCCGCGGGTTCTCGGCGACCTCCACCTCGGACGCGGTCTCGGCGCCGCGGGTCAGCAGGCGGAGCCTCGGCGCGTGCTCGGGCGGGTCGATCGGCAGATCCGGCGGCGCCGTGCTCGTGGCGCCGGCGCCGAGCACCCGCTTGACGATGCGGTCCTCGAGCGAGTGGTAGGCGAGCACGACGATCCGCCCGCCGACGGTGAGCGCCTCCAGCGCGGCGGGCACGGCAGCGCGCACGGCTGCGAGCTCGCCGTTCACCTCTATCCGCAGCGCCTGGAAGGTTCGTTTGGCTGGGTGGCCCCCGTGCCGGCGCGTCGCAGCGGGGATGGCCTCGCGCACCAGTTCGGCCAGTTGTGCAGTCGACCGGAGCGGGGCCACCCGGCGCGCGCGGTCGATGGCTTGGGCGATGCGGAGCGCGAAGCG
>DASQJO010000203.1:0-7382 GCA_035630955.1 Kineosporiaceae bacterium | reverse complement strand
ACGTGCTCGCCGTCCAGGGCCCCGACCATCCCCGAGATCCCGCCGCCGATGTCACCGCCGTGCACCCCGTAGCGCTCGTAGCCCAGGCGCCGCATCAGCTCGACCCAGGCACGCGCGGTCCGCGCCATCGTCCAGCCGGTCCCGCTGAGCCGTGTCGAGAAGGCGTACCCGGGCAGCGAGGGCACGACGAGGTGGAACGCCGGCCCCTCGGGGGGGTCGACCAGCGGGTCGATCAGCCGGAGGAACTCGGCCACCGAGCTCGGGAAGCCGTGGGTGAGCAGCAACGGCCGCGCGTCCGGACGTTCCGACCTGACGTGCAGGACGTGGATGCGCTGGCCGTCGATCTCCGTGACGAACTGCGGGTACGCGTTGAGCCGCGTCTCCTGGGCGCGCCAGTCGTACCCCGTGCGCCAGTACTCGGCGAGCTCCTTCAGCACGGCGGCGGGAATGCCGCGGCTCCAGTCCGGGACGCCGGGCACCTCCTCGGACCAGCGCACATGGCGCAGACGGTCGTCCAGATCGTCCAGGTCGGCCTGGGGGACGTCGATGCGGAAGGGCCGGACGGCGTCGTCCATCGGATCTCCTCGCTCCTGCGGCCCGTGCAAGGGGTCGCTCTCGGGATGCCTACGTAGACGACGCTAGGAAGAATTGCGGCAGGATTCGTTCCTCGATGGACGACAGGATCGGCGCATGCTCGAGACCTCCGCCCGCTTGCTCCGCCTCCTCTCCCTGTTCCAGGCGCGGCGGGACTGGACCGGCGCGGAGCTCGCGGAGCGGCTCGCGGTCAGCGCCCGGACGGTGCGCAACGACATCGGCCGGCTCCGCGAGCTCGGCTACCCGGTCGAGGCACGGCCCGGCGTGGACGGCGGGTATCGCCTCGGCACGGGTGCCGCGCTGCCGCCGCTGCTGCTCGACGACGACGAGGCGGTCGCGGTCGCCGTCGGGTTGAGGACCGCCGCCGGCGGCTCGATCTCGGGCATCGAGGAGAGCTCCGTCCGCGCGCTGGCCAAGCTGCAGCAGGTGCTGCCCTCCCGGCTGCGTCACCGCGTCGGCGCGTTCGGGACCCACGCACTGGCGACGCCGTCCGACGGTCCGCGTGCGGACCCCGACGTCCTCACCACGATCGCCGCGGCGTGCCGCGACCACGAGCGGCTGCGGTTCGAGTACCGGACGCACGCGGGCGTGTCCGGTCGTCGCGAGGTCGAGCCGTACCGCCTCGTGAACGACCGCCGCCGCTGGTACCTCGTCGCGTGGGACGTCGGCAGGAACGACTGGCGAACCTTCCGGGTCGACCGGATGGAGCCCCGGACGCCGACCGGGCCCCGCTTCCGGCCGCGTCCCCTCCCGCCCGACCGCGAGCTCGCGGCGCAGGTGGCGCGCGCGTCCCGGACCGCGACGTGGCACTACCGGGCGCGGGTCGTCGTGCACGCACCCGCCGCGCACGTCCGGGCACGCCTGCCGGTGCCGGTCGAGGTGCAGCCGCTCGGCGACGACCGGTGCGTGTTCGAACCGGGCTCGGACAACCCCGAGATGCTCGCGCTGTACCTCGGGCTGCTGGACGCCGACTTCACCGTGCTCGACGGCCCGGAGCTCGTCGAGGCCCTGCGCACACTGGCGGCGCGTTACGAGCGGGCGCTCGAGGCCCGTGAGCCGGCGTCGCCCGCGCCGGACGCTCCCGCCGACTGACCACGACCGGCCGCCGTCAGCAGCTCGCGGACGCGGGTGCCCACGTCGTCGGTCGCGGTCAGCCAGGAGCCGATCCCACAGCTCACCGCGCCCGCCGCGAGCCACTCCGGCACATCGGCCGCCGTCACGCCGCCGGTGGGGACGACGGGCAGCCGGGGCAGGGCCGCACGCACGTCGCGCAACCAGGCCGGGCCGAGGGGCGAGGCGGGGAAGAGCTTGACGGCGTCCGCTCCGAGCCGCAGCGCCGTGCGCGCCTCGGTGACGGTCCCCACCCCGGGCAGGACGGGGACGCCGTGGTGGTGCGCGGCGCGCACGACGGCGGGCCGCAGCTCGGGCGCGACGAGGAAGCGCGCACCGGCGCCGACGGCGGCCGCGGCGTCGGCGGGGTCGAGGATCGTGCCCGCGCCGACGACGGCACCCTCGGGTGCCTGCGCCGCCACCGCGCGGAGGGCCTCGACGGCTCCGGGCGTGGTGAACGCGACCTCGACGCACCGCAGCCCCGCGCCGAGCAACTGCAGCGCACGCCGGGTCGCCTCCTCCGCGGTGCTCGTGCGGACGATGCCGAGGACGCGCTGGTCGGCCAGCGCCGCCATGACCTCCCAGCGGTACACGGTCCCTCCTCACCCCTCGCCCGACTCATCATCCAGGACCCGCGGCCGCCACGGCGTGCGAGGTGCCGGGAAGCGCCGCCCGCAGTCGAGCCAGGGCCTCGGCAGGGACGCCGGCCTCGTCCAGCGCGAGCAGGCCCGCCCCGACGATCGGGTCCGCGGAGACCGTCACCACCGTCGCTCGCGGCGCCTCGCGCTCGATGCCTGCGCGAACGGCGTCGTCCAGCAGCGGCAGACCGGCGCGGAGCAGGCCGCCGCCGAGCACGACGTCCGGATCCTCGCCGCCGATCCCGAGCCGACGGATCGCCGCAGCCGCGAGCGTCGTCACCTCGTCGGCGAGCCGCAGAACGACCTCCACGGCGGCCTCGTCGCCCTGCCGGGCGGCGTCGAAGACCAGCGGAGGGAGCTCGACCAGGCGGTCCTCGGGCAGCTCGCCCAGGTGCAGGGCGACGGACACGGCGAGCGGGTCGGGCAGCCCGAAGTACGCCGGCACCGAGGTCGCCAGCAGGGTGGGCCGGCCCCTCCCGTCCTGGGCACGGACGGAGGCGGCGAGCGCTGCGAAACCCACGTCGTACCCGCCGCCCCAGTCCCCGCTGATCGCTCCGAGCGCGGGGAACCGGACCACGGCGCCGTCGGGCCCGACGCCGACGCCGTTGATCCCTGCGCCGCAGACGACGGCGACGCCCCAGCCCCGATCCGTCCCCGTGCGCAGCAGCGCGAAGGCGTCGTTGCGCACGACCGCGCGCTCGACCCAGCCGCGGCGCCGGCACGCGTCGAGCAGCTGCTCCTCCTCGAACGGCAGGTCGGCGCCCGCGAGCGCGAACACGCCGACCGCGGGTCGTGCCGGCCCGGTCGGCGTCGCCTCCACGAGCGCTCGGCGCACCAGGCGGTCCAGTGCGTCCATGGCGCCCTCGAGCCCGTGGTGGATAGGCGCACAGCTCGGGCCGCGGACCCGCGCCAGCACACGGCCGGAGTTCTCGGCGACCAACACGTCGGTCTTGGAGTTGCCACCGTCCACGGCCAACAGCAGCCCGTCGACGGGGTCGAGGATGCTCACCGCGGGACCAGGGCGTGCGGCAGGGTGCGCGCGAGCTCGACGGCGACGTCCCACTGACCGACGAGCGGATGCGCCAGCAGCGCCCTGCGGACGTCGGCCGCGTCACCGGAGAGCGCGGCCCGCACCGCGAGGCGCTCGTAGGCGGCGACGTGCTGGACGAGCCCGAGCAGCTCGGGCGCGAGCGGCGGCTGCGGCAGCGGGTGCGGTCCCGCCCGGTCCACCCGGGCCGGCACCTCCACGACGTCGTCGTCCGCGAGGCCGGGCAGCGTCCCGGCGTTCGGCACGTCCACCTCGTGCACCGCGCCGTCGCCGGTGACCAGCGAGGTGAGCAGCGCGACCGCGGCCTCGCTGTAGTAGGCGCCGCCGCGCTGCTCCAGCAGGGGCGGCGTGGCCACCAGTCCCGGGTCCCGGTAGAGGCGCAGCAGCTCCTCCTCGATCGCCCGGACCTGTGCGGCGCGGGGGACGCCGTCCCGTTGCTCCGCCAGCACGGCGTCGTGGGCGTAGTAGTAGCGCAGGTAGTACGAGGGGATCGCGCCGAGCTCGCGCAGCACCTCCACGGGCAGCTCGACGTGGTCGGCGAGCGCCGCACCGTGTCGGTCGAGGAGCTCGGGCAGGACGTCGGCGCCGTCCAGCAGCACCCGGCGGATCCAGGTGAGGTGGTTCAGGCCCACCTGGTCCACGAGCACGCGCTCGGGCGTGACGTCGAGCATCCGCGCGATCGTGCGCTGCAGGCCGATGGCGACGTTGCAGAGACCGACGGCGCGGTGACCGGCGTCCCGCAGGGCCCGCGTGACGATGCCGACGGGGTTGGTGAAGTCGACGATCCAGGCGTCCGGCGCGGCCCGTCGGCGGACCTCCTCCGCGAGGTCGAGGACGACGGGCACGGTGCGCAGCGCCTTCGCGAGACCACCGGCCCCCGTCGTCTCCTGTCCCAGGCACCCGCAGGCCAACGGCACGGTCTCGTCGTGCAGCCGCGCCTGCTGTCCGCCGACGCGCAGCTGGAGCAGGACGGCGTCCGCGGCGTCGAGGGCCAGCTCGCGGTTCGAGGTGGCCGTGAGCCGCCCGCGCCAGCCGGTGGCGTCCAGGATCCGGGCCGCGAAGGCCGCGACGACCTCGAGCCGGTCGCGGTCGGGGTCGAGGAGCACGAGCTCGGCGACGGGCAGCTCCTCCTGGCGGGCCGCCAGCCCGGTCACCAACTCCGGGGTGTACGTCGAGGCCCCGCCGACGACGACCGCCTTGAGGCCGCTCACCCCTTCACCCCCGTCAGCGTCACACCCTGGACGAACGCCTTCTGTGCCACGAAGAACAGCAGGATCACCGGCAGCATGAACAGCACCGTGGCCGCCATCGTCAGGTTCCACTGCACGTGGTGCTGGCTGCGGATGTTCGCCAGGGCGACGGACGCCGTCCAGGACGCGGAGTTCTCGCCGGTGTACAGCAGCGGCCCGAAGAAGTCGTTCCACGCGTAGAGGAAGCTGAAGAGCGCCACGGCCGCGATCGCCGGCTTCGCCAGGGGCACGACGATCTGCCGCAGGATGCGCCACTCCCCCGCGCCGTCGATGCGGGCGGCGTCGACGTACTCCTGCGGGATGGTCAGGAAGAACTGGCGCAGCAGGAAGATGGAGAAGGCGTCGCCGAAGAAGCCCGGCACGATCAGCGGGGCGAGCGTCCCGACCAGGTGCAGCTTCGCGAACAGCACGTACAGCGGGACGGCGGTGACCTGCTGCGGCAGCATCATCGTGGCCAGCACGACGATGAACGTGGCGCCGCGCAGCCGCCAGCGCAACCGGGACAGCGCGTAGGCGACGGGCACGCTGGAGACCACCACCCCGATCGTCGAGAGGCCCGCGTAGAGCAGGGTGTTGGCGCTGGCCCGCAGCAGGCCCGCGCGGTCGAACACGTCCGCGAAGTTGGCGAGACGGAAGGGATGCGGCCAGATGTCGGGGCCCGCCGCCTGCGCGGTCGTCATCAGGGCCGTGAGCAGCACGAACACCAGCGGCGCGAGGAACATGATCGCGAGCGCGATGAGCAGGCTCCGCTCGGCGACCACCGTGAGCAGCGTGTCCCGCCGGACGGCGCCGCGCCGGCGTCCCCGGCCCAGGGCCAGCGGCTCGCTCCGACCGGCGAGGGCGTCCGACCCGCTGCTCGCGACAGAGGCCATCAGCTCACCCCCGGGATGTGCACGTACCGCCGCGAGAGCAGCAGGAGGATGCCCGTGACCGCCAGCGAGGCCACGAAGAGGACCAGCGCCATCGCCGACGCGTACCCCATCGCGAAGTACTGGAACCCCTGCTGGTAGAGCCAGACCGGGTAGAACAGGGTCGAGCCCTGGGGGTACCCCAGGGCGCTCCCGGTGCCGGCGCCGGCGTCACCGCCGCCTGCCGCGGTCGCCGCGACGTACCCCTGCGTGAAGTACTGGAGGCCGTCGATGACGCCGGTGACGACCGCGAAGAGGATCACCGGGCTCACCGTCGGGAGGGTGATGTACCGCATCCGCTGCCAGCCGTTGACCCCGTCGAGATCGGCCGCCTCGTGCAGCTCGACCGGGACGTCGAGCAGCCCCGCCAGGAAGATCACGATGATCGCCCCGGCCCCCCACATCGCCAGCACCGTGAGGCTCGGCTTCGCCCAGGCGGGGTCGTCGAACCACAGCGGTTGCGGCAGGCCCAGCGCGCCCAGGATGTGGTTGACCGGACCGGTGCTCCCGTTGAGGACGTAGACGAAGCCGAGGGTCGCCGCGACGGGTGGCGCCAGCGTCGGCAGGTAGAAGATCGTGCGGAGGATCCCGGCGCCCCGGCGCACCTTCGAGAGCAGGTGCGCGACCCAGAAGGCGAAGACGACGGTGACGGGCACGGTGATGACGATGATCCAGACCGTGTTGCGCACGGCGGGCCAGAAGTTGGCGTCCGTGTTCATGTACCGGAAGTTGGCCAGCCCGACCGGGTGCGGCGGCGACAGCAGGTCGTAGTGCTGGAACGCCAGATAGACGGTTGTGACCAGCGGATACACGAAGAACACCAGCATCCCCACCAGCCACGGGCTGAGGAACGCGAGCACCGTGAGCCGACGTCGGGCCGCGGACGACAACGTCACGCGGGTCACGGTGCACCTCCACCGCCGGCCTGGGCGACCTGCGCGTCGACCTGCTGGTCGGCCGCGGCCAGGGCGCTCCCGAGGTCACCGACCGATCCCGCCTGGAACTTCTCGGCCATCGCCGCGAACGTGTCCTGATCCGCGCTGCCGGCCGCGCTCGGCGGCGTCGTCGCGCTCCTCGGGTTGGCGTAGATCCTCAGGAACACGGCGAACTGCTGGTCCTTGGTCAGGACCGGGTCCGACAGCGCCGAGGTCAGCGTCGGCACGTTCCTCAGTTGTTGCGCGAGCATCGTCTGTGCCCCGCGGTCCGTGGACAGGTACTTGACCAGCTGCCAGGCGGCCTCGCGGTTGCGACCGGTGCTGGTGCGCGGGATGCCGAGGGAGTTGCCGGTGACGTACCCGGCGCCGTAGAGGTCGGCCTTGTCGTCCGCGGACGGGAACGGCGCGGTGGCGAAAGCAAGGTCGGGGTGCTCGTCGTGGATGAAGGCCGTGCGGTACTCGCCGTCCAGGTTCATCGCGAGCTTGCCGGTCTCGAAGAGGTTGGTCGCGGCGAACTCGCTGTCACCCGCGCCCGAGGTGAACCGGCGCAGCTTGTCGTACCCGATCGCGTCGACGAACTTCTTCTGGAAGGTCAGCATCGCCGCCCAGCCGGGGTCGTGGGCGAAGTTGCTCTTGCCGGCGCTGTCGGTCCAGGTCGCTCCCCACGACGGCGCGACGTGCGCCGGAGCCATCTCGTAGAACCCCCAGAGCGGGACGAAACCCGCCACCTTGATGCTGCCGTCGGGGTTGTAGGTGGTGAGCTTGACCGCCATGTCCAGCAGTTCGGAGGCCGTTCTCGGAGGCGCCTGGTACCCGGCGGCCTTGAGCAGGGCGGTGTTGTAGTAGAGGCCGTAGGTGTCGGCCAGCGCCGGCATGGCGCAGCGGACGCCGCCGAACTG
>DASQJO010000202.1:0-4166 GCA_035630955.1 Kineosporiaceae bacterium | reverse complement strand
AACACCGTGAAGATGCAGGGCGGGCCGGACCTGTCCAAGGACAAGATCGCCATGCAGCGCCTCCGCGAGGCCGCCGAGCAGGCGAAGAAGGAGCTGTCCAGCTCCACGGCGACGACGATCTCGCTGCAGTACCTGTCCATGACCGAGAACGGGCCGGTCCACCTCGACGAGAAGCTGACCCGCGCGCAGTTCGAGAAGATGACGGCCGACCTGCTCGACCGGACCAAGGAGCCGTTCCGCAAGGTCATCGCCGACGCCGGCGTCCAGCTGTCGCAGATCGACCACGTCGTGCTCGTCGGCGGCTCGACCCGGATGCCGGCCGTCGCGGACGTCGTTCGTGAACTGACCGGTGGTAAGGAGCCGAACAAGGGCGTCAACCCGGACGAGGTCGTCGCCGTCGGCGCCGCGCTGCAGGCCGGCGTTCTGAAGGGCGAGCGCAAGGACGTCCTGCTCATCGACGTCACCCCGCTGAGCCTCGGCATCGAGACCAAGGGCGGGATCATGACGACGCTCATCGCGCGCAACACCGCGATCCCGACCAAGGCGTCCGAGGTCTTCACCACGGCGGACGACAACCAGCCGAGCGTGCTCATCCAGGTCTTCCAGGGCGAGCGGTCGCTGGCCCGCGAGAACAAGCCGCTGGGCACGTTCGAGCTGACCGGCATCGCCCCGGCGCCGCGCGGCGTCCCGCAGATCGAGGTCACCTTCGACATCGACGCGAACGGCATCGTGCACGTGTCCGCCAAGGACCGCGGCACCGGCAAGGAGCAGTCGATGACCATCTCCGGCGGCAGCGCGCTGCCGAAGGAGGAGATCGACCGCATGGTCCGCGAGGCCGAGGCGCACGCCGAGGAGGACCGCAAGCGCCGCGAGGAGGCCGAGGCCCGCAACTCCGCCGAGCAGCTCGTCTACTCGACCGAGAAGTTCCTCGCCGACAACGGCGACAAGCTGCCGGAGGACGGCAAGGGCAAGGTCCAGACGGCCATCGACGACCTGAAGAAGGCGCTCGAGGGCACGGACGTCGACGACGTCAAGGCCAAGCACGAGGCGCTGGCCCGGGCGAGCCAGGAGCTCGGCTCCTCGCTCTACGCCCAGCAGTCGGCGGGCACCGGCGCGACCGGCGGCGCCACCGGCGGCCCGACCGGCGGCACGACCGGCGGCAACCCTGCTGACGACGACGTGGTCGACGCCGAGATCGTCGACGAGGACAAGTGATGGCGGAACCCACCACCGGTACCACTCGCGGCGCAGCCCAGGACGACGAGGCCGGCACCGGCCCCGTCGTCCGGGACCGCCGCCGCCTCGACCCGGAGACGGGTCAGGTGCGGGCGGACGTCGGCGAGGACCGGAGCGCGTCCGCCGGGGAGCAGTCCCCGGCGGACGGCGCCCCGGCGGCCTCACCCGAGGAGGAGTCCGCGGAGCTCGTCGCCGCGCGGGCGCTCGCGGACGAGCGGCTCGCCGACCTGCAGCGGCTCCAGGCGGAGTACGTCAACTACCGGCGCCGCGTCGATCGAGACCGGGACGTCGCCCGTGACGCGGCCGTCGCCGGCGTCCTCGAGGCGCTGCTGCCGGTGCTCGACGACATCCACCTGGCGCGGCAGCACGGCGACCTCGAGTCCGGTCCGTTCGCCGCGATCGCCGACAAGCTCGAGGCGACCCTGGGCCGGTTCGGCCTGAGCCGCTTCGGGCAGCCCGGCGAGACGTTCGACCCGACCGTGCACGAGGCCCTCATGCACACCGAGGCGGAGCTGGCCGAGGGGACCACGTCGACCACGGTCGTCCAGGTGCTCCAGCCCGGCTACAAGTCGGGCGAGCGTGTCCTGCGCGCCGCGCGCGTGGCCGTCGCGGATCCGCACTGATCACGGGACCAGGAGGAGGTGAGTCGGGTTGGCAGGACAGGACTGGTTCGAGAAGGACTTCTACGCCGTCCTCGGGGTGAAGCCGGAGGCGTCGGCCGACGAGATCAAGAAGGCCTACCGCAAGCTGGCCCGGCAGCACCACCCGGACGCCAACGCGGGTGACGCGAAGGCCGAGCAGCGGTTCAAGGAGATCGGCGAGGCTTACGCGGTGCTCTCCGACGCCGAACAGCGCCAGCAGTACGACGCCGTCCGGGCCATGGCCCGGGGCGGCGCCCGGTTCAGCGCGGGCGGCCCCGGCGGCGCGCCGGGCGGGTTCGAGGACCTGCTCGGCGGACTCTTCGGCGCCACCGGCGGAGCCGGCGCCGGCCGTGGCGGCAACGTGCGGTTCACGACCTCCGGCGCCGGCAGCCCGAACCTCGAGGATCTCTTCGGGATGTTCGGCGGCGCCGGCGGCTATCCGGGAGCCGGGGGCTACCCGGGAGCCGCGGGCTACCCGGGCGCGGGGCGGATGCCGCGCCGCGGCGAGGACCTCGCCGCCGAGGCGACGCTGACATTCCGGCAGGCGCTCGAGGGCGCCCTGCTCAGCCTGCGCGTCGACGACCCGCTCACGGGTCCGCGGACCGTCACGGCCCGGGTGCCCGCGGGCGTCCGGGAGGGCCAGAAGATCCGGCTGCGCGGCAAGGGTCACCCCAGTGAGCCCGGGGGCGAGGACGGCGACCTCGTCGTCACCGTCCACGTCGAGCCCCATCCGGTGTTCACGGTGGACGGCCGCGACGTCCGGGTCACCGTGCCCGTGACGTTCCCGGAGGCCGCGCTCGGGGCTGAGATCGAGGTCCCGACCACGGACGGCTCCACCGTGCGCGTGCGCGTGCCGGCCGGGACGCCGAGCGGTCGCACCCTGCGGGTCAAGGGCCGCGGGGTCGCCGGATCCAACGGCCGGCAGGCCGGTGACCTGCTCGTCACCGTGCAGGTCGCGGTGCCGCAGCGGGTCGACGGCGACGCCCGGAAGGCGGTCGAGGCCTTCGCGGCCGCGACCGACGGCGAGGACCCGCGCGCCGACCTCCTGGCCCGCGCCCAGCGGGCCGCCGCCGGAGCGGGCGATGGCCGCTGACGAGGGCAGCACGAGCATCCGCGTCGACGTCGGGTTCGCCGTCGACGAGAGCACGCCCGTCTTCGTGATCTCCGTCGCGGCCCAGCTGGCCGGCATGCACCCGCAGACCCTGCGCCAGTACGACCGGCTCGGGCTCGTCTCGCCGGGCCGGACGGCGGGCCGCGGCCGGCGCTACTCCGCCCGCGACGTCGCGCTGCTCCGCGAGGTGCAGCGGCTCAGCCAGGACGAGGGCGTCAACCTCGCCGGGATCAAGCGGATCCTCGAGCTGCAGATGGACAACGACCGTCTGCGCGACGAGGTCGACCGTCTGCGCGCCGAGGTAGAGGAGCTGCGCGAGCGGTTCGCGGCCGGCCGGCGGGTCTTCGCCGCGGGGCGCGCCGGCGACATCGTCGCGATGCCGCCCGGGCGGCGTCCCGAGCGCGGCGGGCCTGCGTCGAGTGCCCTGGTGGTCTGGCGCCCACCGATGCACCGCTAGTAAGCGGAACCAGCACGAACCGAACGCCGAAGGCCCCGGCCCGCCGCGAGGTGGACCGGGGCCTTCGCCGTGCGCCGTTGCACGTCCGGTGCCGGCGGGGAGGTGTCCCGCCGAGGCTGTGCGCCGAGTCGTTCAGCGACTCAGCGCACAGCCTCCAGGGAGCCTCTCTCCCCGTCTGCCGTCAGTTGGTGGCGGCGAGGAACGGGACGAGCCGGTCGGCCTTCGGCGTCCCGAAGCCCGTCGCCGCGTCCCAGCCCGGCTTCGCGGCGTACCCGGGGATCGTCCTGACGGGGTTCCCGTTGTCGTCCGTCACCGTGTAGGCGTTGTTGCCGGTCGTGATGTCGTGGAACAGGAAGTTCTGGACCTTCCGGTTCCGCGCGGCCGCGTAGATGCTGTCGTTCAGCAGGCCGAGCGAGCGGTGCCGCAGCTGCGCGGCGAGAGCGGTCAGACCGGCCCACTGCGGAGCGCCGGCGCTGGTGCCGCCGAAGATGTAGAAGCCCTCGTCACCGGTCGTCGAGGGGGTCGGGTCCCAGTACGTCAGGACGCCACGGTCGATTGCCGCGTTGTACGAGACGTCGGGCTCACCGCGGTACTTCCCGGGGACGACGCCCCGCTGGTACCACGGCTTGCGGAAGATCGTGCTGAAGCCGCCGCCGCCCGCGGCGCCGAACGTCAGCGACTCGTTCCAGGTGGTCTCGCTCTTGTAGGCGCCCGTGGTGAA
>DASQJO010000201.1:0-2500 GCA_035630955.1 Kineosporiaceae bacterium | reverse complement strand
TGAGCTGGTGCCGGCCGTGGTAGCGAGGCTGCGTCGGGACCTTGACCTCGGGGTACTCCTCGGTGACCACTCGCGTGAACATCGTCGTGAACGTGACGCCGAAGCCCGCGATCTTGTCGCGGATCGACGCGCCCTGCCCGTCGCGGTGCTCCTCGCGGTGCTCCTCGCGGGGCTGATCAGCCACCGCGCACCTCCTCGCTGTCCGTCTCGTTCGCGGCCCCCACCGTCACGGCGCGCGGAGCCTCCTCGGCGTCCCCCGCAAGGGCGGTGGGACCGGCCGTCCGCACGACGTTCTGGCCCGGTAGCGGCGGCACAGGGTATCCGCCCTCGAAGGGATCCACGGTGTCGGGGACGACCTCGTGCCGGGCGTCCTCGAGCGCGGCCTCGCGGCGCTGGTTCGTCTCGTAGATCGCGAGCAGGCCGATGACGATCACCGCCAGGCCGGCGACCAGGCCCCAGCGCTGGGCGCCGGTGAGGTCCCCGCTGGTGCGCAGCACCCGCATGGCCGACGCGGCGACGACCCAGACGAGCGCCCCCGGGATGAGGATCTTCCAGCCGAACCGCATGAACTGGTCGTAGCGGAGCCGGGGCAGGGTGCCCCGCAGCCAGATGAAGACGAAGAGGAACACCCAGAGCTTGAGCATGAACCACAGCACCGGCCACCAGCCGGTGTTCGCGCCGCTCCACAGCGAGATCGGCCACGAGGCCCGCCAGCCGCCGAGGAACAATGTGGTGGCGATCGCCGAGACGGTGACCATGTTCACGTACTCGGCGAGGAAGAAGAGCGCGAACTTCAGCGACGAGTACTCGGTGTGGAATCCGCCGACGAGCTCGCCCTCGGCCTCGGGGAGGTCGAACGGCGCGCGGTTGGTCTCACCGACCATCGCGATGCAGTAGATGATGAACGCCGGCAGCAGCACGAACGCGTTCCACGACGGCAGCGGCACGTCGAACCCGGCGAGCGTGATCGTCGCGCCGCGCGCCTGCGCGTCGACGATCGCGGACGTCGACATCGAGCCCGCGTAGAGGAAGACGCTGATCAGCGCGAGGCCCATCGCGATCTCGTAGGAGATCACCTGTGCCGACGACCGGAGGCCGCCCAGCAGCGGGTACGTCGAGCCCGACGACCAGCCGGCGAGCACGATGCCGTACACGCCGACGGCCGCCACCGCGAGCACGTAGAGCACCGCGACGTTGAGGTCGGTCAGCTGCAGCGGCGTCCGGATGTCCGTGAACGGGATCCGCGCCACCGGCCCGAACGGGATGACCGCGAAGGCGAGGAAGCACGTCGTCGCGGAGATGATCGGGGCGATGATGAAGACGACCTTGTCGACCGCCCGCGGCGTGATGTCCTCCTTGAGCGCCAGCTTGACGCCGTCCGCGAGGGACTGGAGCAGGCCGAAGGGGCCGGTCCGGTTCGGGCCGGGACGCGACTGCATGCGGCCGACCACGCGCCGCTCCGCCCAGATCATGACCAGCGTGGTGACCACGAGGAAGACGAAGACGAGCACCGCCTTACCCAGCACCACCCAGCCGTTGTCCTGGCTGAAGTCGGCGCTCGGGTTCTCGCCCGCCAGCAGCGCGGGGGTCATCGGGAGGGTCATGGGAGGGCTCCCTCGCTGACGGAGGTGGTGGCCGGGGCGCCGGTGCCGGCGGTGCCCGCCGTCACCGTGACGACGGCGCCGGTGTCGGCCCCGAGCGTGGCGCGGACGGCGCTGCGCGGCGAGTTCGCCGGCACCCACACGACCCGGTCGGGCATCGACGTGACGACGAGCGGCAGGGTGATCGCGCCCCGCGTCGTCGAGACGGTCACCGGTCCGCCGTCCACGGCGCCGATCTCCACGGCCGTCGCGAGCGACAGCCGGGCGACGGGCACGTGCCGGGTGCCGGCGAGGTAGGGCTCGCCGTCCTGCAGGCGTCCCTCGTCGAGCAGCAGGTGCCACGTCGAGAGCACCGCCGTCCCGCGCTGCGGCTGCGGGGGCTCCGCGGGCCGGACGTCGGGGGCCTCGGCGCGCGCGCCCTCCCAGGCGTCGAGCTCGGCGAGCTCGCCGCGGGCCCGCTCGACGCCGCGCAGCCCGAGCGGGACGTCCATGGCGTCGGCGAGGGCGTCGAGCGCGCGCAGGTCCGACATCGCGGTGCTGCGCAGGGCGAGCTGGAAGGCGCGCCAGCGGCCCTCCCAGTCGACGAACGTGCCGGCCTTCTCCGCCGGCGGGGCCACCGGCAGGACGACGTCCGCCCGGCGCGTCACCTCGCTCGCACGAACCTCGAGGCTGACGACGAAGCCGGCGGCGTCGAGCGCGGCGAGCGCCTGGATCGGGTCGGGCAGGTCGTGGGGGTCGACGCCGCCGACGACGAGACCGACGATCCGCCCGGAGAGCGCCGCGGCCAGGATGCCGGTGGTGTCGCGACCCGGGACGGCGGGCAGCGTGGGCACGCCCCAGACGGCGGCGACGTCGACGCGCGCGGAGGCCTCGGCGACGGGGCGCCCACCGGGCAGCAG
>DASQJO010000200.1:0-8686 GCA_035630955.1 Kineosporiaceae bacterium | reverse complement strand
GCTCATGCCGATCAACCCGTCGGAGGTCGTGCGCGGCCAGTACGCCGGGTACCGGCAGGAGAAGGGCGTCTCGGCGGACTCCGACACCGAGACCTTCATCGCCCTCAAGGCGGGCATCGACAACTGGCGCTGGGCCGGCGTCCCGTTCTACCTGCGGACGGGCAAGCGGATGGCGGAGGGGATGCGGATCATCTCGATCGCGTTCCGGGAGGCACCTCGGGCGATGTTCCCGCAGGGGTCCGGCGTGGCCACCGAGGGACCCGACCACCTGACCTTCGACCTGGCGGACACAGCGAAGGTGTCGCTGTCGTTCTACGGGAAGCGGCCGGGGCCGGGCATGCGGCTGGAGAAGCTCAGCATGCAGTTCTCCACGGCGGAGACGGACCGGGTGGGCGACGTCCTCGAGGCGTACGAGCGGCTCATGCTCGACGCGATGTGGGGCGACCACACCCTGTTCACGACCGCCGAGGGCATCGAGAGCCTGTGGGACCGCTCGACGGAGCTGCTCGAGGACCCGCCGCCGGTGAAGACGTACGCGCCGGGCAGCTGGGGCCCCAACGCCATCCACCAGCTGATCGCGCCGCACGCCTGGCGGCTGCCGTTCGAACGGGTCTGGCGGGAGAAGAAGTAGCCCCGCAGGACGGCCAGGGACGTTCCTCATCCATTCGGTCGGAGGGCTCCGATCCGAGGCGCCGTGCCCGTACCGTCGAGACATGGTCCAGCGCGGCGAGACGGTGACGGCGAACGACACCCCCGGTGTCTGGCGTGTCGCCGCGTCCCGGCGCACCCCGCACGGGATCGCCCTGCTCCTGCTCCCCCGGGACGCCGACGCGTTCCTCTACCTCGCGACGACGGTCGAGCCGGGGATCCCGGTCCTGCTCCGCTTCGAGGAGGACGTCCGGCCGGTGCCGCTGGCCGAGGCCGCTCAGGAGTAGCGGCATCAGCTCCTCGCGCCGGCGACGCTGACCGGCGGTGACCACGGCCTCTTCCGCTGGGACACGGCCGCGACGCCGGGCGGCCCGGCACCGCACACGAGAGCCACGACCAGTACATGGCCTGACCCTCTTGACTTTTCATCGCTCGATGAAAACACTATTCATCAACCGATGAACAGCGCTCGTCAGGAGGCTCCCCGTGTCCACTACGTCCGACCACCCTCCGCTGCTCGAGGCGACGTCCGACGTCGGCCGTCTGGACCCGCGCCGCACCCGCGCCGTCCTCGCCGTCGTCGCGCTCTCCCTGATGACCGTCGTCTCCGCCGTCAGCGGGCTCAACGTCGCGCTGCCGAGCCTCGCCCGCGACACGGGCGCGAGCCAGACCCAGATCACCTGGATCGTCGACGCCTACACCGTCGTCTTCGCCGGCCTGCTGCTGTTCGCCGGGGCGCTCGGCGACCGCTTCGGCCGCAAGGGGCTGCTGCTCGTCGGCCTCGCCGTCTTCGGCACGGCGGCGGCCCTCGGGATGATGACGGACGACCCCGGTCAGCTCATCGCCCTGCGCGCGCTCATGGGCGCCGGCGCGGCCGCGATCATGCCCACCACGCTCTCGGTGATCACGACGTCGTTCCCGGAGAGCGAGCGCCCGCGCGCCATCGGCGTCTGGGTCGGCATCGCCGGCGGCGGCGCCGTGCTCGGCCTGTTCGGCGCCGGCCTGCTGCTCCAGTTCTTCGACTGGGGATCGTTCTTCGCCCTCAACGTGACGCTGGCCGTGGCCGCCTTCGTCGGCACGCTGCTCGTCGTCCCGCGCTCGACGGACCCGGAGCGCCCGCGGCTCGACGTCGTCGGGGCCGTCCTCTCCCTGGTCGCCGTCTCCACCGGCGTCGCGGGCATCATCGAGGGCCCCGAGCGCGGCTGGACCGACGCCCTGACCGTCACGGCGCTCGTCACGGGCGTCGTCGCCTCGGTGCTCTTCGTCCTCTGGGAGCTGCGCTCGCGGCGGCCCATGCTCGACCCGCGGCTCTTCCGGCTCCGCGGGTTCAGCGCCGGCACGCTGACGATCACGGTGCAGTTCTTCGCGGCCTTCGGGTTCTTCTTCATCGTCCTGCAGTACCTGCAGTTCGTGATCGGGTACTCGCCGCTGCGGGCCGCCGCCTGCCTGCTGCCGCTGCCGTTCGTGCTGATCCCGCTCGCCCGCCGCGCGCCGGTGGTCGCCCGCCGGGTCGGCTTCCGGCGGATCGCGCCGCTGGGTCTGGTGCTCATGGCCTGCGGCTTCGCGGTGATCTCGCGGGTCGGCGTGGACATGAACTACCCCCTGCTCCTGACCGGTCTGGTGCTGTTCGCCGCCGGCATGGCGCTCGCGGGGACGCCGGCCACGACGGCGATCACCGAGTCGCTGCCGGTGAGCAAGCAGGGAGTGGCGTCCGCGGTGAACGACACCGCGCGCGAGCTGGGCAGCGCCCTCGGGATCGCTCTGCTGGGCAGCGTGCTCAACCAGGCCTACCGGTCGAACATGGCGGACGCCGTGGTCGGGCTGCCCGACCGGGTCGCCACCGCCGTGAAGCAGTCGGTCGCGTTCACGCAGTCCCCGCAGCTCGCCCAGGCCGGGGAGGCCGGACGCCGGCTCGCGGACGCCGCCCGGCACGCGTTCGTCGACGGCGTCAGCGGAGCGGTGCTGACCGCCGCCGCCGTGCTCGTCGTCGCCGCGGTGGTCGTGGCGCTGCGCTCGCCGCGACCCGACCGGGCGATCACGCGCGGGAAGGACTAGACAACGAGGGACATCCCTCGTCCAAGGAGAGCGACAGTGAAGATCGGCGTCCACGTCCCGGACCTCACCTACCCCGGCGGTCCGTCCGCGCTGGGCGCCGATCTCGCGCGGATCGCCCAGACCGCGGACGCCGCCGGCATCGACCGGCTCAGCGTCATGGACCACCTCTGGCAGATCCGGAACGTCGGCCCGATCGAGCACGACATGCTCGAGGCCTACACCGCCCTGGGGTTCATGGCCGCGCACTCGTCACGGGTGAAGCTGCTGACCCTCGTCACCGGCGTGACGTACCGCGAGCCGGGCCTGCTCGCGAAGGCGGTGACCACGCTCGACGTCCTCTCCGGCGGCCGGGCGATGCTCGGCATAGGCGCGGCGTGGAACGAGGAGGAGGCCCGCGGCCTGGGGCTGTTCTTCCCGCCCACGGCGGAGCGGTTCGAGCGCCTGGAGGAGGCGCTGCAGATCTGCCTGCAGATGTGGTCGGGCCAGGACGCGCCCTACGACGGCGAGCACTACCACCTGGCGCGGACCCTGAACGTGCCGCAGGCGCTGACGCGGCCGCACCCGCCGATTCTCATCGGGGGCGGGGGCGAGCGGAAGACGCTCCGCCTCGTCGCGCAGTACGCGGACTCGTGCAACCTCTTCGCCAATGCGGAGCTGCCCCACAAGCTCGAGGTGCTCCGGGCGCACTGCGCGGACGTCGGCCGCGACTACGACACGATCGAGAAGACCGTGCTCTACAACTTCGACCTCGGGCCTGACGGCCAGAACGTCGACGCCACCCTCGAGCGGCTGCGCGAGCTCGCGGACCTCGGCTTCTCCGTCGCGCACGGCCGGGTGGTCGACGTCCACGACCCGAAGCAGATCGAGCTGATCGGCGAGCGCATCGTCCCCGCCGTCGCCGACTGGTGACCCCCCTCCTCGTCAACCCCCTCCGTGATCATGCAATCCGCGTTGATCTGTGGCCGGCCGGCTACTGATCACCTCGGATTGCATGATCACCGACAGAGGGAGGGACAGAGGTAGGGTCAGCGCTCGTAGAGGCCGGTCAGGGTGCCGGTCGCGAGGTGGTGCGCGTCGAGCCATGCGCGCAGGCCGTCGGCGTCGGTGAGGTCGGGCGCGGCGAAGGGCTCGGCGAGCGCGTAGAGCCGGAACACGTAGCGGTGAGCGCCGTCCCCGACGGGCGGCTGCGGACCGCCGTACCCCTGCTCGCCGTACCCGTTCTCGTGCTGGGTCCCGGAGTCGCCGAGCGTGGTCGAGGACGGGTCGATCCCGGTGACCAGCCAGTGCAGGAACGTGCCCGTCGGCGCGTCGGGATCCTCCACCAGGAGGACGAGCTCGCGTGTGCCCTCCGGCGGCGGCGACCACTCGAGCTCGGGCGGCTCGTTCCCGCCGTCCTTCGCGTGCCTCGAGGCGATCGTCGCGTTGTCGTTGAACGCGCTCGACCGCAGCGTCATCACGTTCCCGGGGCTCCCCGGGTCGGGGTTGTCGCCGAGCGGCCCGCCTGCGCGCTCGGTCTCCATGGACGGCGACGGGTGCGGTGTGTCGCCGCGGAGGCGCCGGTTGGCCTCCTCGTCGGCGTGCTGGTCGTTGATCCCCTGGTCCTCGAGCTCCGAGCGCAGGCGGTTCCGCTGGATCTCGTACGCGTGGCTTCCGGGTTCGGGCATGCCGCGCCCCTACCCCTGCCCGCGCTGTTCATGCGATCAGCGCGCGGGGATGGACGCGAGGGCGGCCAGGGCCTCGGCCTCGGAGACGACGTCGGCGTACTTGGCCTGCAGGTCGAGCAGGTTCGCCTCGTGCGGGCGGGGATCGCGGTCGCCGACGGCGTCCCGGACGACGACCGGCACGAACCCGTGCTGCAGGGCGTCGACGGCGGTGGCACGCACGCATCCGCTCGTGGTGAGGCCGACGATCACGACGGTGTCGATCGCGAGCGCATTCAGCGACGACGCCAGCGACGTCCCGAAGAACCCGGACGCGTACTGCTTGCGGACCACCACCTCCCCCGGCAGCGGCGCCACCGACGGGTGCGGCTCGGCGAGCGGCGACCCCTCGTCGAACACCCGCAGCGACGGGATCTTCCGGCGGAACAGGCCGCCGTCCGCGCCCCCCGGCTGGTAGGTGACCCTCGTGTGCAGGACCGGGTGGCCGGCGCGACGGGACGCGCCGGCCACCCGGGCCGCCGCGGCGACGGCCTCCTCGACCCCCGCGTGGAGGGGGGACGCGGGGTCGAGGTAGGCCATCGCCACGTCGACGACGAGCACCGCCGGACGCCGGCCGAAGCCGAGCCGCCCGGCGAACCCGTGCGCCGCGTAGTCCGCCCGCAGATCGCCCACTTCTGGGCCGTCAGCGTGATCATTCCGCTCGGACGACCACGACGAGGGCCCAGAAGTGGGCTCCTGGGGGCGGGGGGACGTCATGAGGCGACCGGTGCCGCCGCTCGCCGGCGGAACACGGGCGGCTGCGGCGCGGGGAGGCCGGTCTCCTCCAGCGACCGCTGCCGCAGCTCCTCGATCGAGGGGCCGCGGACGAAGACCTCGGTGCCGCCGCGCTCCGTGGTCAGCTTCGCGCGCAGCTCCTCGGTGGCGGCGGTGTCCACCGACCCGTCGCCGGTCAGGACGACGCCGTAGCGCCGGGCGCCCTCGGCCGTGACGAGCCCGCGCCGCACCTCCAGCGCGACGAGCTCCGGCGACCGGGTGTACGGGTCGCCCCACCCGCCGCCGCCCCACGTCACGTAGTGCAGGACGTCGCCGGGCTCGACGCGCACGTTGTCGCACTTGCTCGGCAGCACCTCCCGCGAGCCGTCGGTGCGCTCGAGCCACTTGCGCGACCGGCCGCCGGGCTCGCCGCCGTTCACGCCCCAGGGGTAGGTGAACCAGCGGTCGTCGTGGATGGAGATCGTGCCCGGCTCGAGGAACCGGTACACGACGTCGATGCCGTTCCCGCCGCGGAAGAACCCGGGTCCGCCGGAGTCCGGCACGGTCTCGTACGACTCGATCCGCAGCGGGAAGTACGCCTCGAGGAACTCGTTGGGCACGTTCGAGAACGACGGCCACAGCGAGTGCCCGTCCGGGCCGTCGCCGAACGGCCGGCCGGGGATGCCGCCGAAGCCGATCTGGTAGAGCTGGAACCACTCGCCGTCCTCCCGGTACCCGGAGTACATGAGGTGCGGGGACGACGAGAAGCCGGCGGCGTTGAGGAAGTCGGGCTGCCGCTGCCCGAGCAGCCCGCCGAGGATGTCGAAGATCCGCCCGAGCGCGTGCGTGCGGCACGACAGAGCCGCCGGGTAGTCGGGCTTGAGCAGCGTGCCCTGCGGGATCTTGACGTCGACCAGCGGGTAGAACCCGTCGTTCCACAGGATCTGCGGGTCGAAGACCATGATCATGTAGATCCCGAAGAACATCTTGTAGAGGTTCTCGTTGAGGTAGTAGTTGATCGATCCGGGCGACTGCGGGTCGGTCCCCTCGAAGTCGAGCACCACGCCGTCACCCTGCCGGTACATCGAGCAGTGGATGACGTACGGGCCGAAGCCCATGCCGTCGTCGCAGATGTAGTCGGTGAACTCCAGCGTCTCGTTCTCGGGGATCGTCGTGGCGATGAGCTGCTTCATCGCGTCGTAGTTGCGCTGCAGCAAGGCGTCGAGCACCGACACGTAGGTCTCGGGCCCGAACCGGTCGCACAGCTCGACGACGCGGCGGGCCGCCGTCCGGCACGCGGCGACGATGGCGTTGAGGTCGCTCCGGTTCCAGTCCTTCATCCGGACCTGGTTGAGGATGAGCCCCACCGCCTCGGTGTTGAGCTCGCCCTTCTTGTAGAGCTTGAACGGCGGGACGACGACGCCCTCCTCGAAGATCGAGGTGGCGTCGGTCGGGAGCGAGCCGGGCACCTTGCCGCCGACGTCGGTCATGTGGCCGAACATCGCCGCCCAGCCGACGATCCTGCCCGAGTGGAAGACCGGCAGGACGACGAGCCAGTCGTTGGCGTGGCTGATCGCGGCGCCGCACGAGTACGGGTCGGACGTCATGAGGACGTCGCCCTCCTCGATCGTCCCGTCGAACCCGGCGAGGAAGTCGGGGATCGACAGCCCGAACTGGCCGACGACCATCTTGCCGGTCGGGTCGGCGATGAGGGGGAACTCGTCGTGCTGCTCCCGGATGCCCGGCGACATCGCGGTCCGGAAGAGCACGGCGTCCATCTCGTAGCGGGCGTTCCGCAGGGCGTTCTCGACGATGTCGACGGTGACGGGGTCGACGTCGACCCGGCCGAGCGGGCTCTGGTTGGTCTCGACGAGCGTGGCCATCTCCGGCTCCCTTCAGTTGGCGGTGTCGACGGGGGTGATGAGGATCGTGCCGACGGCGTCGACGGAACCCACGTGCCCGGGCAGCACGAGGGTCGTGGAGTCCATCTCGGTGATCACGGCCGGACCCTCGACGACGTTCCCGGCCGCGAGCCGGTCGCGGTCGTAGACGCCGGCGTCCGTCCAGGCGCCGTCCACGAACACGCGGGTCGTGTCGTAGCGGGCGGCGGAGGCGTCGGCGGAGCCCGACGGCAGCGACGGCGCGGCCACGTTCGGGGCGCGTCCGGTGACGACGGCCCGGAGGTTGACCAGCTCGTGCTCGGCGTCCAGCGCGAAGGTGAACAGCCGGGTGTGCTCGGCGTCGAAGGCGGAGCCGACGGCGGCGAGGCCCCCGGAGCCGAACTGCTCCAACGTCACGTCCACCGGCACCTCGAAGCCCTGCCCGTGGTAGCGGACGTCGACCTGGTAGCTCTCCGACTGGTCGGCCCGGGCGACGCCCTCGGCGTCCAGACGGCTGCGGGCCTCCTCTGCGAGCTCGGCGAGCGCACCCCGAACCTCGTCGTCGGAGGTCTCGGAGAAGCGGCGGATGAACGTGCGCGCGCTCTCGTCGCGCAGACTCGTCGTCGCGTCACCGTACGCACAGAGGACGCCGGGGGACGGCGGCACGATCACCGGCCACGAGCCCAGCAGCTTCGCCAGGGCGTTGGCGTGCAGCGGTCCGGCGCCGCCGAACGCGACGAGCGCGAAGTCGCGCGAGTCGTAGCCCTGCTGCACCGACACCAGGCGCAGGGCCCCGAACATGTTCTCGTTGACGATGTCGACGATGCCCGCGGCGGCGGTCTCGGCGTCCGGCAGCCCCATGGCGTCCGCGACCTTCTGGACGGCGGCACGCGCGGCGTCGACGTCGAGCGTCATCTCCCCGCCGAGCAGCCGCGGCGGCAGGTAGCCGAGGACGACGTTGGCGTCGGTCACGGTCGGCTCGGTGCCGCCGCGGCCGTACGCGGCCGGCCCGGGCTCGGCGCCCGCGGACTGCGGCCCCACGCGCAGCGCCTTCGTCAGCTCGGGCACGTGCGCGATGGAGCCGCCGCCGGCGCCCACGGTCCGGACGTCGACGGAGCTGGCGCGCACGTTGAGGGAGCCGACGGTGGTCTCCCGGCCGATCCGCGGCTTGCCGTCCTGGACGAGCGCGACGTCCGTCGACGTCCCGCCCATGTCGAAGGTGAGCAGGTTCTCGTACCCGCTCTGCCGCGCCACCCAGAGCGCGCCGGAGACGCCGCCCGCGGGTCCGGACATGAGCAGCTGCACCGGCGCGGCCGTCGCGGTGCCGACGCCCGCGAGCCCGCCGTCCGACCGCAGCACGTGCAGGCGGCCGGAGATGCCCTTGCCGGAGAGCGCGTTCTCCAGGTTCTCCAGGTACCGGCCGACCGTCGGGCGCACGTAGGAGTTCGCGACGGTGGTCAGCGTGCGCTCGTACTCGCGGATCTCGGGCAGGATCACGCTGGAGAGCGAGACCGGGACGCCGGGGATCTCGGCCGCGACGAGCTCGGCGATGCGCCGCTCGTGCGCGGGGTTGGCGAAGGAGTTGACCAGGGCGATCGTGACGGCGTCCACGCCCTGTTCGCGCAGGTACTTGAGCTTGGGGACGAGGTCGTCCTCGTCGAGCGGGGTGACGACCTCGCCCCGGGCGCC
>DASQJO010000199.1:0-4487 GCA_035630955.1 Kineosporiaceae bacterium | reverse complement strand
GGAGATGTCGAGCTCGACCTCGAACCGCAGCGCCGGGTCGTACGGGGCGACCGGCAGGCCGCGGAACGACGCGCGGTCGGCGGCCTCGAGCGGTGAGTCGGGATGCGTGGCGAACAACCGGTCGCGTCCGGCGCGCCACAGGGCGTGGCCGTGCGCGGGGTCCGCGGACGAGCGGACGTCGGCGTACAGCCGGTGCACCGTCCGCCGCCAGTCGAGCAAGGTCAACGACATGCCGCGAGCATGTCACCGACCGCCGCGTCAGGCGGCCTGGAAGGAGCGCTTGGCCAGGCCGATGAAGAAGCCGTCGATGGCGGTGGACACCGGTGCCTCGGGATTGGTCGCCGCTCCGAGGGTCAGGAACAGGGGCACGAAGTGCTCGACGGTCGGGTGTGCGAACGGCATCCCGGGCGCCTTCGAGCGGTAGGCCGCGAGCGTCTCGACGTCGCCGCGGGACAGGGCGTCGGCGGCCCAGGCGTCGAAGTCCGCCGACCACGACGGGACGGCGCCCGCGAGCATCTCCCGCGTGACGAAGGGCAGCCCGTGCGTCATGAAGCCGGAGCCGACCACCAGCACGCCCTCCTCGCGCAGCGAGCGCAGCCGGGCGCCGAGGTCGAGCAGCCGGGCCGGGTCGTGCGTGGGGATCGACAGCTGCAGCACCGGGACGTCGCCGAGCGGGTACATGACCATCAGCGGGACCCACGCGCCGTGGTCGAGGCCGCGGCTGGGGTGCTGGTGGACGGGCTCGGCGTCGGGCATGGCGGCGGCCACGCGCCGGGCCAGCGCCGTGGCGTCGGGCGTCGGGTAGGTGAGCGTGTAGTAGCGCGGGTGGAAGCCGCCGAAGTCGTAGACCAGGGGCGTGCCGGCGTCCGGCGACGAGAGCATGAGCGGGGCCGACTCCCAGTGCGCGCTGGCGACGACGATGCCGCGCGGCTTCGGGAGGGACTGGGCCCAGGTGCCGAGCTCGCGCATCCAGCGGTCGTCGTCGAGCAGCGGCGGCGCGCCGTGGCTGACGTAGAGCGCGGGCAGCGGACCGTCCTCCGGCGTCCAGAGGCGCTGGGCCCGGCTGGCCTCCGCGAGGCCCGGCAGCAGGGCGTCGTAGGCGGCGGCGGGGGCGGTGCTGTCGATCATCGTGACCTCTTCAGTCCTGCCCTCGAGCGGGCTGACCAGCTATCCTGTGAGTGATCTTCGACCTAGCTTGATGTTTCAACCTCTCATACGATAGCTGTGGAGGCTTGAAGCGTCAAGCTTCTTCGCGTACGCTCCGGCCATGGCGGAGCGGTTGCCCGAGCCCCGGTGGCTCGACGACGAGGAGATGGGTGCCTGGCTGGCGCTCAACGGGGTGATCCTGCTGCTCCCGGGCGCCCTCGACTCGCAGATGCAGCGGGACAACGGCATCACCATGTTCGAGTACCTCGTCATGGCGATGCTCTCCGAGGCTCCCGGGCGAACCCTGCAGCTCAAGCGGCTCGCGCGGGTGACGAACGGGTCGCTCTCGCGGCTGTCGCACGTGGTGACCCGGCTGGAGGGGCGGGACTGGGTCCGCCGCGAGCCGCTCGCCGACAACGGCCGGGTGACGATGGCTCGGCTCACCGACGCCGGGTACGCCAAGGTGGTCGCGTCCGCGCCGAGCCACGTCGAGACCGTCCGCCAGCTCGTGTTCGACAACCTCGACCGGCGCCAGGTCCGCCAGCTGCAGGAGATCTCCACCCGGCTGCTCCGCTCGCTCGCGGACGACTGCGACTGAGCCCCGTCAGGCGGGGTTGAGCGGGGTGTCCGGGTCGGCCGGCGGGTCGGCGGGGTCGGACGGAGCGTCGGGGACGTCGTCCCGGTCGGGTTCGGGGTCCGGTTCCGGGGGCTGCTGGCTCATCCGCCCATGATGATGCGCTCGTCATGATCCCGGGAAAAGATGAACGAAAGGTAGAATCGTTCATCCTATGGTCATCCGGACCTGAGGAGGCCACGGTGTCGAGCACACCCACGATCCCCGACGGCGCGCTGACGGCGTCCCCCCTGGAGAGGTCTCGCGCCCGGTCGAGCGAGGCCCGCACCCGGCTGGACGCGGCGCGCACGCGGCTCGCCGACCTGGACGGCGAACTCGGGCGCAACACCGCCCAGGCGGGCAGTGACGAGACCGCCCTGCGGTCCGCCATGGACGAGGTCAAGCGCCTGAAGAAGGCCCTGCGGGACGCCGAGAAGAGGCGGCGCAAGCTGCTGACCGCCCGCAAGCGGGCCGCCGACGCCGCGGAGAAGGCCGAGGAGAAGGCCCGCAAGGCCGAGGCCAAGTACGACCGGGCCGTGCTCGCCGACATGATCCAACGGCAGAAGGAGCAGGACCGGGGGACGGCGTCCGCGAAGGCGCCGGAGAACGGCTCGACCTCTGAGGCGAGCGACACGAGCGACACGAGCGACATCGTGAAGGAGTCGATCGCCCTTCCGGCCGGACCGGCCGCGACGGCCGCGACGGACACCCCGGCGCTGCCGCCGCCCGCGGACGGCGCGAAGGAGGAGGCCCTGGCCACGGCGACGTCGCGGGCGACGGCAGCCCGGACGACCGCCGAGTCCGCCGGCGACACCACGGCCGCCGCGCCGCGCACCACGGCGTCGCCGCGCTCGACGACCACCCGTTCGACGACGACCCGCTCGACAGGCTCGACGACGAACCGGTCGACGACCGCCAGGCGCCCCAGGACCCCTCGCACCCCGGGGCCCGACTCCGGGTCGACGCCCTCGGAGGGCTAGCGGCCCTGCGGTTCCGGGTGCCGGCCGCCGGGCTCGATCACGGTCCCTGGCTCCACGCGGGCGCCCTGCCCGACGAGCGTGAATCGCGCCGTCGCCGCCGGACCCCACCGAGGCTCCGGCGGCGACGATCACGTCGTCGTCGATCACGGCGCGGTTGACGCTGGCGCCGCGCTCGACCCGCACGCCCGGCAGCAGCACCGAGTCGGTCACCGTCGCGCCGTCCTCGACCACGACACCGGGGGAGAGGACGCTCCCGCTGACCGTGCCGGCCGCCCGAGCTCCGCCTGCGAGCAGGCTGCCCTCGACGTCCGCCCCGGAGGCGACGACCGCGGTGGCGTGCCTCCCGCCGCGGGTGTGGATCGGCCAGGCGGGGTCGTCGAGCCGGAACGGCGGCTCGGCGGTCAGGAAGTCGAGGTGCGCCTGCCAGTACGCGTCGACCGTGCCGACGTCGCGCCAGTAGCCCTCGAAGGGGTGTGCGCGGGTCATGCCGTCCGCCACGAGGTCGGGCAGCAGGCGGGTGCCGAGGTCCTGCAGGCCCTCCTCGCCGGCCTTCGCGCCGATCTCCTCGAGCCGGTTGAGCACCGGGCCGGGCGTGAACACGAAGACCTCGTTGGCGACGAGGTCGCTCGGCCGGCTTGGCGCGCCGCTCGGTGAGCAGCTCGAGGCGGCTGCCTGCTCCGCCGGCGAGGACGAGGACGAGCACGCGTGGCAGGGGCATGAACCGGGTGTGCCCCGCTTCGCGGGGCTCACTCCCGCGAGCGCGCGTCGAGCGAGGCGAGGTAGGCGTTGTAGGCGGCGAGCTCGTCACCGACGCCGGTCTCCGCTGCGCGGTCGGCGGCACGGTCGCGGCGGCGCGCCTCCCGGTCGTCGGCGCGCACCCAGCGCACGAGGATGACCCCGAGCACGAGCAGGATCGGCAGCTCACCCATGCCCCACGACAGGCCGCCGCCGAGGTGCTGGTCGGCGAGCAGATCCTGCGCGTAGGGGCGCTGGAGCGTCGCGAAGTAGCTCTCCGCGAGCACGTCGCGCGTGCTCATGAGCGCGAGCGAGAAGAACGCGTGCAGCGCCGTCGCGGCGAACAGCAATCCGACGGCGAGCAGCGGGTGGATCGGCCTCGGCCGCGGGTCCACGCCGATGAGCACGTAGAAGAAGAGCAGCCCCGCGAGCAGGAAGTGCAGCTGCATCGCGGTGTGCCCGAGGTGGCTGTTCATCAGCCACGGGAACAGGCTCGAGAAGTACAGCGCGTAGATGCTGCCCACGAAGATCGCGAAAGCGACCAGGGGATGCGTCAGGACGCGCGCCACCGGGCTGTGCAACGCGCCGAGCAGCAGCTGCCTCGGGCTCCGCTCGCCCTTGACCCGCGGTCCCGGCAGCGCGCGCAGGGCGAGCGTCGCGGGTGCGCCGGCCACCAGCAGCACCGGTGCCACCATCGCGACGAGCATGTGGGCGACCATGTGCGCGCTGAACAGCACGTGCGAGTAGAGCCCGACGCCGCCGATCGTGGCGTAGGCGAAGACGAGCCAGCCGGCGCCCCACGCGATCGAGCGGCCGACGGGCCAGTGATCGCCGCGCCGGCGCAGCGCGAGGACCCCGGCGGCGTAGAGCGCGACGCCGATCGCGACGAGCACGAGGGCGAAACCGTCGGCGGTGCAGCCGAACGCCAGGATCACGAGGGCGAAGCCGTCCGCGGTCCAGCCGAGTGCGAGCCGTCCTGCCGTCGGCGCCGCGGGCATGGCGAAGCCGAGGAT
>DASQJO010000198.1:0-7550 GCA_035630955.1 Kineosporiaceae bacterium | reverse complement strand
CCTCGCCGGGGTCGCCGCGGTCCTGCTGCTGCCGCGCCGGGCCGCGCGGATCGCCGTCGGGGTCGCAGGCGCGCTCGCCGGGCTGCTCGCGGTCGGCCGGATCGCCGACGCCGGCTTCGCGGTCGTGCTCGCGCGGCGCTTCGACCCGGTGTTCGACGCCGCGTTCCTCGGAGACGCCGTCGAGTTCCTGCGCACGCAGGTCGGTGCGGCCGGCGCTGACGCCGCCGTCGTCGTCGCCGTCGTCGCCCTCGCCGCGGTCGTCGTGCTCCCGGGGCTGGCGGCCGTGCGTCTCGCCTCGGTCGTCGACCGGCATCGCCGGATCGCGCTGCGCGGCCTCGCCGCGCTCGCGCCGGTGTGGCTGGCCGGGCAGCTGCTCGGGTGGCCGGTGTCCGCCTCCACCGCCCTCGGGGACGCCGAGGGCCGGGCGTCGCAGGTGGACGCGGGACTTCGCGACCGGTCCGTGTTCGCCGCGGAGGTCCGCGCCGACCCCTTCGCGAACGTGCCCGGCGACCGGCTGCTCGCGGGCCTGCACGGCAAGGACGTCGTCATCGCCTTCGTCGAGAGCTACGGGCGGAGCGCGGTCGAGAGCCCCGCGCTCGCGCAGACCGTCGTCCCCGCCCTCGACGCCGGCACGCGCCGGCTGGCGGCCGTCGGCTACGGCGCGCGCAGCGGGTGGCTCACCTCACCGACGTTCGGTGGCGGCAGCTGGTTCGCGCACGCCACGCTGCTCTCCGGGCTCCCCGTGGACAACCAGCAGCGGTACCGGTCGGTCGTCGGCAGCGACCGGCTCACCCTCACCCGCGCCTTCGGACGCGCCGGGTGGCGGACCGTCGGGTGGCAGCCCGGCGTCACCCGGGCCTGGCCCGAGGGCTCCTTCTACGGCTACGACACGATCGTCGACTCGCGCGGCATGGGCTACCGCGGCCCCTCGTTCAGCTGGGCGACCATGCCGGACGAGTACGCCCTCGCCGCACTCGGCCGGGCGGAGTTCGGGCCAGGGCACGGTCCGGTGCTCGCCGAGGTCCCGCTCGTCTCGAGCCACGCGCCGTGGGCGCCGCTCCCCCGGACGGTGCCGTGGGACGCCGTTGGCGACGGCTCCGTCTTCGACGGGATGCCGGGCCAGGCCGAGCAGGCGTCCCAGGTGTGGCAGGACCCGGCGCGGGTCCGCGCGGCCTACGCGCAGTCGATCGTCTACTCGATGGACCAGCTCGTGACGTTCGTCGAGCGGTACCGGGACGACGACCTCGTGGTCGTGCTGCTCGGCGACCACCAGCCGGCGTCGATCGTCAGCGGTCAGGGCGCGAGCCGCGACGTCCCGGTGACGATCGTCGCCCGCGACCGCGCCGTGCTGACCAAGGCCGCCGGCTGGGGGTGGAGCGCGGGGCTCCGGCCGGCGTCCCGCGTCCCGGTGTGGCCGATGGAGGCGTTCCGCGACCGGTTCCTCTCGACGTTCGCGGCGGCGAGCCAGGCGACGTCCCGTCCGAAGGACCACGCCAGGGTGGCGAACGCGACGCCGACGGCTCCCGCGGCGACCGGACCCGGCAGCACGCCGCCCACCGCGACGGCGAGGACGATGCCTTGAGCGGCGGCGACGACCTTGCGCGACCGGCGCGCGGGCAGCGGCCGCGTCAGCCAGGGCAGCGCAGAGCCCGCCAGCCAGTAGACGTAGCGCATCAGGCCGCCGACCAGCACCCACGCGCCCATCGGCCCGACGAGCAGCACGCTCAGCGCGAGGATCAGCGCCGCGTCGACCTCCATGTCGAAGCGGGCGCCGCGCGCGGACGACGTCCCGGTCCGCCGCGCGACCCAGCCGTCGACGGCGTCGAGGGGCAGCGCGACGGCGGCGAGCAGGGCCGCCGCGGGGAACGCCTCGCGGGTGACGACGGCGGCCAGCGCGTAGCCGGCGACCCCGGCGGTGAGCACGGCACGGACGAGCGTGACCTTGTCGGCGGGACCGAGCCGGATCCGCGGCCGGGTCTGCGGGGGGACGGGGCGATCGACGACGCGCATACCCTGCACCACGTGGCGTCGCACCGACCGGTTCGGACCGCTCGCGCTTTCTGGGTGACCGCACCCGGCCGCGGGGAGATCCGCAGCGTCGACCTGCCGGAGCCCGGGCCCGGTGACGTCGTCGTGCGGACGTTCGCGAGCGGCGTCAGCCGGGGCACCGAGACGCTCGTGTTCCGCGGCGAGGTGCCGCCCAGCCAGTACGCCGAGATGAGGGCGCCCTTCCAGTGCGGCACGTTCCCCGCACCCGTGGAGTACGGCTACCTCAACGTGGGCGTCGTCGAGCAGGGCCCGCCCGACCTCGAGGGCCGCACCGTCTTCGCGCTGGTCCCGCACCGCACCCGGTACGTGGTCCCCGCCGACGCCGTCGTCCCGGTGCCGGACGCCGTCCCGCCGGGCCGCGCCGTGCTCGCAGGCGCGATGGAGACCGCGGTCAACGCGCTCTGGGACGCGGGCCCGCTGGTCGGCGACCGGATCACCGTCGTCGGCGGCGGGATGGTCGGCTGCTGCGTCGCCTACCTCGCCGGCCGGCTGCCGGGTGCGGACGTCGAGCTGGTCGACGTGGACCAGACCCGGGCGGAGGTCGCCGCGCGCCTCGGCGTCCGCTTCGCGGCCCCGGAGGAGGCGAGCGCCGATCGCGACCTCGTCGTGCACGCCAGCGCGTCGCAGGCCGGGCTGCGCCGCGCGCTCGAGCTCGCCGGGCTCGAGGCGACCGTGCTGGAGCTCAGCTGGTACGGCGACCGCACGGTCGGCGTCCCGCTCGGCGAGGCCTTCCACTCCCGCCGCCTCGACCTGCGCAGCAGCCAGGTCGGTCTGGTCGCCCCGGCCCGCCGGGCGCGCCGCAGCACGCGGGACCGGCTGGCGCTCGCCCTCGACCTGCTCACCGACCCGGCCCTCGACGTGCTGATCACCGGGGAGTCGCGCTTCGACGAGCTGCCGGACGTGCTCCCCCGTCTCGCCGCGGGGGACCTGCCGGCGATCTGCCACCGCATCCGCTACGAGGAGGGCTGAGTGTTCGCCGTCACCGTCCGCGACGCCATGATGATCGCCCACAGCCTGCCAGGGGACGTCTTCGGGCCGGCGCAGCGCAAGCACGGCGCGACGTACGTCGTGGACGCGACGTTCCGCCGGGCCGAGCTGGACCCCGACGGCGTCGTCGTCGACCTCGGTGCGGCAGCCTCGGCGCTCAGCACCGTGCTGGACCGGTTCCGCTACCGGGACCTCGACGACGACCCCGGCCTCGCGGGCGTGACCACGACGACGGAGGTGCTCGCCCGCCTCGTCGCGGACGACCTCGCAGCCCGGGTGGCGGACGGCTCGCTCGGGGAGAACGCGCGCGGGATCGCGGGCATCACGGTCACGCTGCACGAGTCGCACGTCGCGTGGGCGAGCTACGAGCGGACGCTGTGACGGCCCGCTCCGTGACGGTCGTGCTCCCGCCCGGCGTGGACGACGCGGCGGCGGCCAGCGGCGGCAACACCTACGACCGGCGGCTGCTCGCGGGTCTGCCCGGCGCGGGCCGGCCCGTCCGCCCGGTGGTCGCGGCGGGCACCTGGCCGCGGCCGTCGGCGAGCGACCGGTTGCGGCTCGGTGCGCTGCTCGGCACCGTCCCGGCGGGGGGCGTCGTGCTCCTCGACGGCCTCGTCGCGTGCGCCGCCCCCGCCGTCCTCGAGGCGCATGCGCGCCGGCTGCGGCTCGTCGTCCTCGTCCACCTCCCGCTCGCCGACGAGACCGGACCGTCCCCGGCCGTTGGGCGCGCTCTGTCGGTCGCGGAGCGGCGCGCGCTCGCCGCCGCGCGCGTGGTCGTCGCGACCAGCCGGGCCACCGCCGATCGCCTGCGCGCGGGGCACGATCGGGTCGTGGTCGCCCTCCCGGGCGCCGACCCCGCCCCGGTCGCCGCGCCGTCCCCGAGCGGCGGACGCCTGGTGTGCGTCGCGTCCGTGACGCCCCGGAAGGGTCAGGACGTCCTCCTCGACGCCCTCGCCCGGCTCGCCGACCTGACCTGGTCGTTGACGTGCATCGGGCCCATGGACCGCGCGCCGGGCTTCGCTGCCGACCTCCGGCGCTGCTCCGAGCGTCTCGGCCGGCGCGTGGCGTTCGCGGGACCGCTGCCCGAGCCCGCGGTCGCCGCCGCGTACGCCGACGCCGACCTGGCCGTGCTGCCGTCGCGGGCCGAGCCCTACGGGATGGTCGTGACCGAGGCGCTGGCGCGCGGCGTCCCCGTCGTGGCGAGCGACGTGGGCGGCATCCCGGAGTCGCTCGGCCGGGCCCCGGACGGCGCCCGGCCCGGCCTGCTCGTGCCGCCCGACGACGCGGCCGCGCTCGCGGCGGCCCTGCGCCACTGGCTCACCGACCCCGCCCTGCGCGCCGGTCTGCGCGCGGCGGCGCTGCGGCGCCGGTCCGCGCTCGCGGGGTGGGTGGGCACGGTCCGTGCGGTCGCCGATGCCCTGGACGCCGCGGAGCGTGCGGCGTGAGCGAGGAGCGGTTCGACGCGGCGTGGCTCGCCCTGCGCGAACCCGCGGACGCCGCCGCACGCTCCGCCGAGCTGGCCGCCGCCGCACGTGCGCTGCTGCCGGTACCGCTCGTCGTCCACGACCTCGGCAGCGGCACGGGCTCGATGGCGCGCTGGCTCGGGCCGGAGCTGCCGGGCTCGCGGTGGGTGCTGCACGACCGCGACGCCGACCTCCTCGCCCGTGCCCCCGTCGGGGCCGAGCGGCGGGTCGTCGACCTCGCCGCGCTGACCGCAGGAGAGCTCGAGGGGGCCGACCTGGTCACCGCGTCGGCGCTGCTCGACGTCCTGACCGCCGACGAGCTCGACGCGATCGTCGCGGCCTGCGCCGCGCGCCGTGTTCCCGCGCTGCTGACACTGACGGTGACCGGAGGGGTCGAGCTGGACCCGCCGCACTCCCTCGACGCCGCCGTCGCCGCGGCCTTCGTCGCCCACCAGCGGCGCGCGGTCGGCCGACGCCGGCAGCTCGGACCCGACGCGATCGGGCACGCGGTTCGCGCGTTCCTCGCGCGCGGCGCCGCGGTCGACGTCCGGCCCAGCCCCTGGCTGCTGGGCGGAGCCGACGCCGACCTCGCCGCGGCCTGGCTGCGCGGCTGGGTCGGGGCCGCCGCCGAACGGCGTCCGGAGCTGCTGGACGGCGGCCACCTGGCCCGCTACCTGGACGACCGGCTGGCCGCGGCGGCTGCCGGGACGCTACGCGCCGCCGTCCATCACGCGGACCTGCTCGCCCGCTGGCCCGAACCGATACCGGAGCAGCACGACGTCGTCGATCGGGCGGGCCTCGACCAGCTCCGCGCGCCCGGTGCCGGCCGGGAGACGGCCCGAGCCGGTCAGCCGGGGCGCCTCCGGAGCCCCGAGCAGGAACGGCGCGACGACGAGGTGCAGCTCGTCGACGAGCCCCGCCGCCAGGAACGCCGTGTGGACGGCGGCGCCGCCCTCGACGAGCAGCTGCCGGACGCCGCGCCGCGCCAGGTCCGCGAGCACGCCGGGCAGGCGGACGGCCGCGCCGGCGTCGACGACGTCCGCGAGCCCGGCGAGCCGCCGCCGCAACCCGCCGACCGAGGGCGAAGGGGTGTAGACGAGCCGTTGGGCCTCCCCAGCGGTGAAGAACGCGGAGCCGGGGTCGAGGGCACCGGACGCCGTGATCGTGACCTTGGCGGGGTTTCCCGGGAGGCCGAGCTCGACGCGCCGCGCCCTTCGCACGGCCGACCGCACCAGCAGGCGCGGGTCGTCCGCCCGGACCGTGCCCGCCCCCACGAGGATCGCGTCGCTCCCGGCGCGGACGGCGTCGACGCGGTCGAGGTCGGCGGGCGTCGAGAGGACGAGCCGCTCCGACGAGGCGTCGTCGAGGTAGCCGTCGATGGACGTCGCACAGCTCAGCACGACGACGGGCCGGGGTTGTTCGCTGTGAGCGATCACACACCGGTCCCGTTCCGGGAAGACGCCGCCGACGCGACTCGCTGGGACGGGCAAGCGATCACCGCGGGTCGGGTCGTCCGTCGGTCCACCCACCGATCATGACAGGGGACTGGAATGTCCGACGCCGCTGCGCAGTACTCCGCCCCGCCCGGTCCGCCCCTTCCGCCCGTCCCGCCTGTCGTGCACGTGCCGCGTGCGACCGTGCGCAGGGAGGTCAGCATCCCGCTGCGCACGCCTGACGGCTTCGCCACGACCGCGCAGGCGATCACCTTCGAGGGGCTCGCCGACGGGAAGGAGCACGTGGCGCTGGCGCTCGGCGACTGGCAGCGGACGCTGCGCCGCTCGGCGGCCGGCGGCCCGGCTCCGCTCGTGCGTCCGCACAGCGAGTGCCTCACGGGTGACGTGTTCGGCAGCGAGCGGTGCGACTGCGGGCCGCAGTTCCGCGAGGCGCTCGAGCGGATCTCCGCCACCGGCGGCCTCCTGCTCTACCTGCGGCAGGAGGGGCGCGGCATCGGCCTCTACACCAAGCTCGACGCCTACGCGCTGCAGGACCGTGGCCTGGACACCTTCGAGGCGAACGTGACCCTCGGCCGCGGCGAGGACGAGCGCGACTACACGGCGGCGGCGCAGATGCTCGACGCGCTCGGCGTACGCCGCCTGGCGCTGCTCTCGAACAACCCCGACAAGGCCGAGCAGCTGGCCCGCCTCGGCCTGGAGATCACCGAGCGGGTGCCGACCCGGCTCCACATGTCACCGTCGAACCTGCGCTACCTGCGTGCGAAGGCCCGGCACGGCGGACACGCGCTGCGGCTGCCGCCCGAGGCCGGCTGACCAACTCCGGGAGCGTCAGCCGCCTCCGAAGCAGACGAACGAGGCGGCGGTCGCCGCCGCGCGCGCCCCCCGGTCGTGCCAGCGTTGCTGGACGGCGGCGAGCGCCGGCGCCACCCGCTCGTGACTGCGCATCTCGCGGTGCAGGTCGACGGCGAGCGCGGCGGCGAGGTCGTCCGCGACCGGTGCGACCGAGGCCACGACGGCGCGCGCCCCGAGCGTGAGCAGCGCGGCCGCGAACCCCTGCACCTCCTCACCGGAGTGCACGCGCGACAGGCCGACGTCGCACGCGGTGAGGACGAGCACGCGCGGCGGCGTCCGCAGCGTCTCCAGGTCGTAGACGGTGAGCGGACCGTCGGCCAGCCGCAGCGCCGAGAGCTGGGGGTTGTCCGCCCGGAAGGCGCCGTGCGCCGCGACGTGGGCGAGCGCCGCGCCGTCGAGGGCGCGCAGTAGCGCGGCGGCCGTGGCCGTGTCGCCCTCGAGCCGGCGGGCGCCGGGGTGGACGCCGGCCACCGCCGCCACCTCGCCGGCGGCGTCCGCGAGCCCTGGACCGGCCGCGACGACCACGCCGTTGCCACCATGAGCACCGTCGTCGCTGGGCCCGCCGCGCCCCGTCGTCCGGAGCCACAGCCCGGTGGACGGCGCGACCGTGACGACCCGCCCCGCGCAGGTGGGCAGCGCGGCCCAGGGCACGGCGTGCCAGGGCCCGGACGGCGTGAGCACCAACGCCCGGTCCGCCAGCGCCGCGGCGAACGGCGCGAGGAGCGCGACATCGACGCGGGCCGCC
>DASQJO010000197.1:0-7192 GCA_035630955.1 Kineosporiaceae bacterium | reverse complement strand
GGCATCGAGCTCATCTCGGGCGCACCCGTCTACCGGCTCCGCGACATGCTCCTGCCGCTCGTGCGGCTCGACGAGCAGCTCGGCCTCGTGCCGATCGGCGAGACCGAGATCGGCGGGGATGCGGCCGACGGCCGCGGCGGCTTCATCGTCGTCCTGCAGGCCGAGCAGCAGCGCTTCGGGCTCGTTGTGGACGACGTCCTCGACACCCAGGAGATCGTCGTCAAGCCGCTCGGCCGGCACCTCAAGGGCATCCCCGTCTACGCGGGCGCCACGATCCTCGGCGACGGCTCCGTCGTGCTCATCCTCGACGCGTCGACTCTCGCCCGGCGCGCGAACGTGCTGGCCGGCGGCACCGGCGTCACCACGGTCGAGGCCGGCAGCGGCGTCGAGCACGTCGACCCCGTCCTCGTCGTCGAGATCGGCGGCGGGCGCCGCGCGGCGATCCCGCTGGAGATGGTCACGCGTCTGGAGGAGATCCCGAAGGCCTCCATCGAGCACGTCGGCGGCCGCGAGGTCGT
Source organism: Kineosporiaceae bacterium (assembly GCA_035630955.1). Taxonomy (GTDB): domain Bacteria; phylum Actinomycetota; class Actinomycetes; order Actinomycetales; family Kineosporiaceae; genus DATKNA01. Next base: position 6,674 of record DASQJO010000197.1, on the reverse strand, counting down.
GCAGTACCGCGGACACATCATGCCGCTCATCCGGATCTCGACCCTGCTCGGCGTCCACGGCGAGCCGGACGCCGAGGGCGAGGGCGTGCAGCTCGTCGTCTACACCCGCGGCGAGCGGAGCGTCGGCTTCGTCGTCGAGCGGATCCTCGACATCGCCACCGAGCGCGCCGGCACCCGCAGCGACATCGACGACCAGGCCCTGGTGGGCAGCGTCGTCGTCGGGGACAAGGTCGTCGAGCTGCTCGACATGGAGAGCGCGGTGCTGGCCGCCGACCCGCACTTCTACAGCGGCGTCCACGAGGACGCGGCCGTCCCGTCGACCGGGCTGGAGGCCCTGGCATGAGCCAGCTGTCCACGTTCCACGTCGGCAAGTACCTCTTCGGCGTCGACGTCTCGCTCGTGCAGGAGGTCGTCCGGCTGCAGCAGATGACCCCGGTGCCGCTGGCCACGGGGGAGATCGCGGGCCTGATCAACCTGCGCGGCGAGGTCCTCACCGCGATCGACCTGCGCGCCCGTCTCGGCCTGCCGCCGGCGGAGGCGTCCGGCCGCGAGCCCGTCAACGTCGTCGTCCGCGTGGACGACGAGCCCGTCAGCCTGCTCGTCGACGAGATCGGCGGGGTCCTCGAGGTGTCGCAGGTGCCGTTCGAGCAGACCCCGAGCACCGTCGACGAGCGGGTCCGCGACCTGCTCCTCGGCGCCTACACCCTCCCCGACCGGCTGCTCCTCGCGCTCAACGCCCGCCGCGTCCTCGACGTCGGCGGCGAGAGCCGCGCCGCCTGACCCGCCGGCCACCTCAGACGTAGAAGGAGCACCCATGCACGCCCTGGTCGTCGACGACTCCCGCGCCATGCGGTCGATCCTGGCCCGGCTCATGACGCAGCTCGGGTTCGAGGTCGCGCAGGCCGGTGACGGCCAGGAGGCCCTCGACCAGCTGGACGCCGGGCTCCGGCCGGCCGTCGCCCTCGTCGACTGGAACATGCCCGTGATGGACGGCCTGGCGTTCATCAAGGCCGTCCGTGGCCGCGACGAGTTCCGCGACATGTCGCTCATGATGGTCACCACCGAGAGCGAGCACGGGAACATCGTCCGGGCGCTCGCGGCCGGGGCGCACGAGTACGTCATCAAGCCGTTCACCGAGGACGTCATCACCGAGAAGCTCGCGCTCCTGGGCCTGGTGCCGGCGTGACCGGTACGACGCCGGGTCGTCCTGGGTGCATCCGCGTGCTCGTCGTGGACGACTCGCTGGTCATCCGGCGTCTCGTCGTCGACGCGCTCGGGAGCGACCCGGACATCGAGGTCGTCGGCCAGGCGCCGAACGGCAAGGTCGCCCTCGAGAAGGTCGCCGCGCTGAAGCCGGACGCCGTGACCATGGACATCGAGATGCCGGAGATGAACGGCATCGAGGCCGTGCGTGCCCTGCGCCGCACCCACCCGCGGCTGCCGGTCGTCATGTTCTCGACGCTCACCGAGCGCGGTGCCGCGGCCACCCTCGACGCGCTCGCGGCCGGTGCCAGCGACTACGTCACGAAGCCCTCGAACGTCGGCAGCTTCGCCGACAGCCAGCGCAACGTCCGCGAGCAGCTCATCCTCAAGCTCAAGGCGCTGACGGCGTCGCGCCGCGCGTCCGGCGCCGCCGCCCCGGTCACGCCCCCGCCGCGCCCTGCGGCACCGCGCCGCCCTCGCGCCGGTGCCTTCGGCGTGCTTGCGATCGGCTGTTCCACGGGCGGCCCGGACGCCCTCGCCACGCTGCTGCCGGCGTTGCCCGCGGACCTGCCGGTGCCGGTCGTCGTCGTCCAGCACATGCCGCCGGTCTTCACCCGGCTGCTCGCGAACCGCCTGGACGGCCAGTCCCGGCTCACCGTCACCGAGGCCCAGCACGGCGACGCCGTCGTGCCCGGCCGGGTGCTCATCGCGCCCGGCGGGTTCCATCTCGTCGTCCGGCGTTCGGGCCCGGCCGTCGTCGCCGAGCTGACCGAGGACCCGCCGGAGAACTTCTGCCGGCCCGCGGTCGACGTCCTCTTCCGCTCCGTCGCCGCGGTCTACGGCGACCGCACCCTCGCCGCCGTCCTGACCGGCATGGGCCGGGACGGCGAGCGCGGGGCGAAGGCCGTCCACGACGCCGGCGGCGAGGTCTACGTCCAGGACGACGCCACCAGCGTGGTCTGGGGGATGCCCGGTGCCGTCGCCGGTGCCGGCCTGGCGGACAAGATCCTGCCGCTGCCGCAGATCGGTCCGGCCCTCGCGACCGCCCTGACCCGTTCCGCCGCGACCGCCGGCGCGGGAGCGGCGACATGACGCTGCACGCACCCGACTTCGCCTACGTCATCCAGCTCGTCCGCCAACGCAGCTCTATCGACCTGCAGCCGGGCAAGGAGTACCTGGTCGAGTCGCGACTGGCGCCGGTGGCCCGCGCCGTCGGCGAGCGCGACATCGCCGGGGTCGTGGCCCGACTGCGCTCCGGCGACTCCACGGTCGCCGACCTGGTCGTCGACGCGATGACGACGAACGAGACGTCGTGGTTCCGCGACACCCACCCGTTCCAGTGCGTCACCGAGCACCTGCTTCCCGAGATCGCCCGGGCCGGCAACCGGTCGGTGACGATCTGGTCCGCGGCGTGCTCCAGCGGGCAGGAGGCGTACTCGCTGGCGATGCTGCTGCTCGACTGGCTGCCCCTGCACCCCGGCGTCCGCGCCGAGATCATCGGCACGGACATCTCGCCGACGATGGTCGAGCGGGCCCGCGCCGGCCGCTACTCCCAGCTCGAGGTCAACCGCGGCCTGCCCGCGCAGTACCTCGTCAAGCACTTCGAGCAGGCGGGCCGGGAGTGGGTGCTCAAGCCCCAGGTCCGCGCCCTCGCCCGGTTCGAGACGGGCAACCTCTCGGTGCCGCCGGTCCGCCTCCCGACGTTCGACATCGTCTTCCTCCGCAACGTCCTCATCTACTTCGACATCGACACGAAGCGCACCGTCCTCGCGAACGTCCGCCGAGTCCTGCGGCACGGCGGCCACCTGCTGCTCGGCGGAGCCGAGAGCACCGTCAACCTCGACGCGGCCTTCCAGCGCACCGAGCTGGGCCGGGCCGTCGTCTTCCGACACACCGGAGGTGCCGCGTGACGGTCCCCTACGAGTTCGACGAGGTCCGCGAGGACCTGGACAAGCTCCTCGGCGACGTGCTCCGTTCGGTCCTCGGCGAGGAGGCGGAGCCGCTGCCGGAGGGTGTCGACGGACCGCCGGCGGCCGACGACGACCGGCCGGCCGTCTCCGTGCTCGCCATCGTGGACGACGCCGACGGCACGCGGCTCGGCGTCCGCGTGCGGGTGACCGGCCGGCTCGCGCACCTGCTCGCCGCGCGGATGTTCGCCACCGAGCAGCCGGACGGCGAGGACCTGCTGGACGCCGTCGGCGAGCTCGGCAACATCGCCGGCGGCAACGTCAAGGCGCTGCTCTTCGGCAGCTCGGGGACGGCGCGACTGTCGCTGCCGTCCGCGGCGCTCGGCGGCGCGATCGTCGCCGCGGCCGTGCCGGACGAGGCGCCGGCGCCGGCGGTCGTGCGCGCCGTCGTCCTCGGCGACGTGGCCGAGTTGACGCTTCTTCCGCAGATGGCGGCCGACGACCTGGTGTGGCCGCCCGTCGTCCGACCCGAGGTGCTGGAGGCACAGCCATGAAGATCGTCGTCGCCGACGACAGCCGCGCGATGCGGATGATCGTCGTCCGGACCCTGAGGCAGGCGGGCCTCGGCGGGCACGAGGTGCTCGAGGCCGAGAACGGCCGCGAGGCGCTGGAGCTCGTCGGCGAGCACCGGCCCGACCTGATCCTCTCGGACTGGAACATGCCGGAGATGACCGGCATCCAGTTCCTGCAGACCCTGCGGGCGCGCGGCGACGCGACGCCGTTCTGCTTCGTGACCTCCGAGGGCTCGGAGGAGATGCGCGAGCAGGCGGCCGCCGCCGGCGCCCTCGGTGTGATCGCCAAGCCGTTCACCGCCGACTCGTTCAGCGACGTCCTCTCCTCGGTGGTGACCTCGTGAGCACGGCGATCGAATCCTCGCCGCTGCCCGGCCGGGCCGCGGTGCGCTCCCTCGTCGAGGACCTCGTCGGCCGCTCGGTCGAGCTCGGCGACGCCGACCCCGTACCGAACCGGCCGAGCAACGTGGTCGCCGTCTACGTCACGGACCAGCTGACGATGACGGCCGTCGTCGTCGTCGACCTGCCCGGCGCCGCACGCATCGGCGGTGCCCTCGGCATGCTGCCGCGGGGCGGCGTCGACGACGCGATCGACGAGGGCGACCTCTCCGGCATGCTGCGGGACAACACCTACGAGGTGCTGAACGTGCTGTCCGCGACGTTCAACGTCCCGGGCGCCCCGCACGTGCGGCTGTACGAGATGTACGGCCCGAACGCCTCGCTGCCCTCCGACGTGGCCACGCTGGCCACCGTCCTCGGCAACCGGCTGGACGTCGTCCTCACGATCGCCGGCTACGGCGACGCGCACGTGTCCGTCGTCGTCCGCTGACCCCCCTTCCCACCCGAAGGCAGGCACGATGAGCGCGCAGACCGATCTCGACGAGCTGGACGACGGCGACCTGGTCGCCCCGCGCCCGGCGCCCGCACCCGACCTGGTCCGGCAGGTCCGGGTCGCCCGGCAGGGGCTGTACGACGGGCGGCGTCAGCTCGCCGGTTACCGGGTCGTCTTCGGCGTGCCCGAGGCGAACGGCCGGCGCGGCGCGCCCGTCGCGATCGAGCCCGGTGCCGACCAGGCGGGGGCCGCGGCGATCGCCGCCGCGTTCGGCAGCTTCGGCGTCGAGGGTTTGGCCGACGGGAAGCCGCTGTTCGTCGGCCTGCCCCGCGCGTTCCTCACCGGCATCGTGCCGATCCCGGCCGAGCCGGGGTCCGTCGTGCTCGAGCTGGGTCCGCACGCCGCCCCGGACGCCGAGCTGATCCTCGCGCTCACCCGCCTCAAGCAGGCCGGCTATCGGATCGCCGTGGGCGACCACCGGGGGGACGCCGCCCGCGCCGCGCTCGTCGAGCTCGCCGACGTGGTCTCCGTCCCGCTCACGGCGCTGCCCTCGCTCGTCGTCCCGGGACTCGTCGCGGCGTGCCGGCGGAGGCCGGTGACGCTCGTCGCGTCCGGCATCGAGGACGCGGCGACGTTCGCGCTCGCCGTGGAGCTCGGGTTCGACCTCTTCGAGGGGCACTACCTGCAGCGGCCGATGCTCCTCGAGCGCCGGGTGCTCACGCCCTCGCAGCTGGTCTGCGTGCGGCTGCTCGGCGAGCTCGCCGACCCCGACCTGCCGATGTCGCGGATCGAGCAGCTCGTCGGCAGTGACCCCGGCCTCGTGCTGCGCGTGCTCCGGACGGCGAACTCCGCCGCGACCGGCACCGCGGCGGAGCTGAACTCGCTGCGGCAGGCGCTCGTGCTGCTCGGCCCCCGCCGGCTGCGGTCGTGGGTCGTGCTCGCGCTGCTCGACGGCGGCTCGAGCCGCGACGTCAGCCACGACGTCTGGAGCGTGCTCGCCCGGGCGCAGGCCACCCAGCGGCTGGCTCCCGGCGAGCCCGAGCTCGGGTACACGGTCGGCCTGCTCTCCGGTGCCGCCGAGCTGCTCGGCGCGCAGGTGGACGACGTCGCGGACGGCGCCCGCCTCGGTGCCGACGCCCGCTCGGCGCTGCTCGCCGGCAGCGGCAACGCCGGTCGGGCGCTCACCGCCGTGCTGGCGCACGAGCGCGACGACGTCGACGCCGTCAGCCGCACCGGCCTGGAGCCGCTCGACGTCTCGCACGCCTACCTGGAGTCCCTGCGCGCCTCGCTGCAGCTCGTCCACGAGCTCCAGGGCGAGTGACGCGGCGGACGAGACGTCAGCCGACCTCCCGCGCGGCGGCGACGACGGCCACCATGTCGGGCGTCCACGGTGTGCCGCGGGTGATGGTGACGACGTGCTGGATCCCGAGGTCGGCCAGGGCCGCGCAGCGGGCCGTGAAGGCGGCCGCGTCCTCGCCCGGCGCCAACGCCGTGCTGATGGTCGTCTCGACCGCGTCCGCCGGTCGGCCCACCTCGGCGCACAACCGGGCGAGCAGGGCGAGCCGGGCACGGACCGTGGCACCGCCGTCGGGGACGTCGAAGAGGTTGCAGGCGTCCGCGTAGCGGGCGACCAGCGGCAGGGTGCGGCGCTCGCCCATGCCGCCTACGAGGATCGGCGGACGCGGCCTCGTCAGCGGACGGGGCCGGTTGATCGGCGCCCCCGCGCGGATGCGCCGGCCGCTGAAGGCGCGCGCGTCGTCGGCGAACATCCGATGCGCGAGCTGCAGCGCGTCCTCCAGCAGTGCGTACCGTTCCGCTCCGTCCGGGAGGGGCACGCCCATCGCATCGGCCTCGGTCGTGTGGTAGCCGGCGCCGATCCCGAGCCAGGCTCGGCCGCCCGAGAGGACGTCGAGAGTGGTCACGGACTTCACGAGCAGCGCCGGAGGCCGCAGCGCCGCCGGGCTCACCATCGCACCCAGCCGCACCCGGTTGGACGCGTTCGCGAGGAACGCCAGCGTGGTGAACGCCTCCGGCATGGGCTGATCGGGGCTCGACGCGGGGTCGGCCTGGAGGAGGTGGTCGACCACCCACACCGTGTCGATGCCGGTCTCGTCGGCCGCCTGCACGACCTCACGCAGGTGCTCGGCCAGCTGCTCGGCC
>DASQJO010000196.1:0-7328 GCA_035630955.1 Kineosporiaceae bacterium | reverse complement strand
TCGCGCTGGCCCGCGCGATGGGCGCCCAAGGCGTGCAGAACGGCGGCATCGACTCGGCTGCGGTGGCCGGCTCGGTGCCCGGCGGGGTGAGGTCGCTGATGGCCGAGAACGTCATGGTGATGGCTCGCAACCTCGAGGCCTGCACCGGCAACGACGCGCTCATGTCGGAGTCCGACGTCCGCCGTACGTCGCGCACGCTGCCGATCCTGCTCGCGGGCAGCGACTACGTGTGCAGCGGTTTCGGCTCGATCCAGCGCTACGACAACATGTTCGGTCCGTCCCAGTGGAACGCCGAGGACCTCGACGACTACCTCGTCCTGCAGCGCGACTGGGGGGTGGACGGCGGGCTGCGGACGCCGGAGCACGACGAGGTGGCCGCGCTGCGCCGGCGGGCGGTCGAGGCGGTCCAGGCCGTGTACCGGCACCTCGGCCTCGCCGACCTCGACGACGACTGGGCGGACCAGGCCGTCGACGCCGCGGGCTCCAAGGACGTACCCGCCGCGAACCTCATGGCGCCGCTGTCGGCCTCCCGCATCATCCGCGAGACCGGGCTCACGATGGTCGACGTCGTCGCCGCGCTCGACGCCACCGGCTTCGAGACCGAGGCCCAGCGGCTGCTCGACATGCTCGCCGTCCGCGTCGACGGGGACCACCTGCAGACCGCGGCCATCCTCGACGAGTCGATGCGCGTCCTCTCGCTCGTCACCGACCCGAACGACTACGCCGGCCCCGGCACGGGGTACGAGCCGGTGCCTGGCCGGGCCCGTGAACTCGACGCGATCCGGCAGCAGCGCTCCGTCGCGGACCTGCGCGCCGAGCAGGCCCGCGCCCGCTCGGGCGCGATCCGCCCCTCGGGTCGCGCCGCCACGCCCGGGCACGACCCCCGGGAGGTCCTGGTCGGCGTCTCACCCGCCGTCGGCCGGCGCATCTGGACCACGCTCTCCGGGCTCGCGGTCGCCGACGTCCTCGCCGAGATCCTCGCGGGCCTGGAGGAGGAGGGCTGCACCGGCCGCGTCGTGCGCGTCAACGACACGATCGACCTCGGCCTCGTCGGCCTCACCGCCGCCCGGCTCGCCGGGTCGGGCGTCGCCGTCGGGCTGCAGGCCAAGGGGACGGCCCTGATCCATCGCCGCGATCTCACCCCGCTGGCCAACCTCGAGCTGTACAGCGTCGCGCCGGCCGTCGACCGCCCGCTGTACCGGCTGCTCGGCAGCAACGCGGCGCGGCACGCCAAGGGCGCCACCCCCGAGCCGGCCCGCAACCCCTACACCGACGAGGCCATCGAGGCGCGCTACCACACAGCGGTGGTCGGGCTCGTCGCTCTCGAGCGCGAGGGCCTGGCGGAGGCGGCCCGGCAGGGCGCCCCCGCGGTCGAGGAGCTGGAGGTGGACTGGTGAGCCGCCCCACCCTGGACGACGTCCGCGCGGGCGCGGTCTCGATGGCGGACGTGCGGATCAGTGCCGACACGCTGCGACGGCAGGCCGAGGTGGCCCGCGCCCACGGAAATCCCCAGCTGGCGGAGAACTTCGAGCGCGGTGCGGAGCTCACCGCACTCTCGGACGCCGAGCTGCTGGCGGTCTACGAGCAACTGCGGCCGCGCCGGTCGACGGCCGACCAGCTCGCGGCGACCGCCGCCGACCTCGAGGCCCGCGGCGCCGTGCGGACCGCTGCGCTCGTCCGGGAGGCCGCCGCCGTCCACGCCCGTCGCGGCCTGCTGCGCCCTTGAGGGCGGTCGCCGGCGTCGACGTCGGGAACTCCACCACCGAGGTCGTCCTCGCGGACGCCGGCACCGATCCGCCCCGCCCCCTCGCCTGGGACCGCGCGCCGACGCGCGGCCGCAAGGGCTCACCGCAGGCCGCAGCCGGGGCGGCCGCCCTCGTCGCGCGGCTCGCGCGGCGCAGCGGCCTCGCCCCGGCTCTCGTCGCGGTCGCGCCCCAGCGCCCGGTCGACACCCTCACCGCCGTCGTGCCGCGCACGCCGCCCGCGACGGGCGACCTGCTGGTGCTCGCCGCGAGAGCCCGGACACCGGGCCGGCCGGGCGCAGGCTCCGGCCTCCCCGTGGATGTCACCGCGCCGCCGGCCGTCGGCGACGGTCCCGTCGTGCTGCTCGTCCCGCTCCGCGTCGGGTACGCGGAGGCGGCGCGGCTCGTCGCCGGCTGGGACCGCGCGGGCGCGCAGGTCGCGGGCGTGCTCGTCGAGGCCGACGAGGGAGTGCTGATCGCCCGCCGCTGCGCGCTCGACGTCCCGGTGCTCGACGGTGTGCCGGTCGGGCGTGCGGAGGGTGCGGATCTCGTCGCGGTCGAGGTCGCCGCTCCGGGCCGGCCGCTCCGGCTGCTCGCCGACCCGGTCCGGCTGCGGGCGCTCGCCGGGGCCCCGGGCCCGGACGCCGCCGCCGTCGCGTCCGCCCTCGCGGATGCAGGCTGCGCCGCGGTCGCCGTCCGGCCCGCCGGCGCCGCGGCCGCGCCCTCGGTCCCGGACGCCTGGGTGGGGGACGCCGGGGGCGGGCGGCTCGCGCTCGGCGAGGCCGTGGACGCCGTCCGTGCGGCGGCTCCCGGCGCCTTCCGGGCGCTCGCGCTGCCGGGCCGCGTGCTCCACCCCCTCGACGACCTCTGGCTCGCCGACCTCGAGGCCGCGGCCGCCGACGTCGAGGCCCGGCGGAGCGCGGACCGGACGCTCGGGATCGTTGCCGCCGCCCTCGCCCCGAACGACGCCGCGGCGGCGGCAGCCACGCGGCGCGTGCTCGAGGAGGCCCTCGGCGTGCCCGTCGTCGCCGTCCCCGCCGAGACCGCGGCCGCCCGCGCCGGAGCCCTCTCGACACCCGGCGCCGATCCCGGCGCTGTCGTCCTCGACCTCGGTGGGGGCACGGTGGACGCCGTCGCCGCGGGCGGCCGTTCGGTGGTCGTCGCGGGCGCGGGCGAGCTCGTGACCAGCGCGGTCGCGGCCGTGCTCGGCATCCCGCGCGGCGCGGCGGACTGGGTCAAGCGCGGGCCGTCGTCCCGTCGCGAGGGCCCGCACCTGCTGCTGGGCGAGGACGGCTCGCGCGTCTTCACCGACGTCGCGGCGCCCGCGGAGTCGGTGGGGTCGCTGGTCGTGCCCGGGCCGGCCGGGCTGCTGCCGTTCGCGCGCGACCTGGCGCCGTCGGAGTGGAGGGCGCTGCGCCTGCACCTCAAGCGGGTGACGCTGGGGGAGAACGTCGCGCGCTGCCTGCGCCTGCTCGGAGGGGACGTCCGCGAGGTGCTGCTCGTCGGCGGTGCCGCCGGCGACGAGGAGGTGCTCCGCGTGCTCGACCGCGTCGCGCCCGGAGCTCTCGTGGGCCGCGCCGACGTCGCCGGCGGAGCGGCACCCGGCGCCCTCGGCCACCGCTGGGCCGTGGCCTACGGCGCCGTCCTCCTCACCACCCCCTCATCTCCCCGTGATCATGCAATCCGCGTCGATCATGAGAACGACGGCGACCGTGCGTGACAGCGAGGTGTCCGGCGAGGCGCCGGACTAGGCTCCAGCCGACAGCCGGCCCGATCACCTGCGACATCACCGGGAGCGTCGATGACGGACACGACGAGCAGTGCCGACGCCCAGGCCGAGGCGGTCAGGAAGGGCTACGCCTTCACCGGTCCCGCCCTCGAGCTCGGCGCCCTGCTGTCGGACGGACAGCCGCTGCCCGACGTCCAGGTCCGGGTGCCGCTGGAGATGCTCAACCGGCACGGCCTCGTCGCCGGGGCGACCGGCACCGGCAAGACCAAGACCCTGCAGCTCATGGCCGAGCAGCTGTCGGCGCAGGGCGTGCCGGTGTTCCTCGCGGACATCAAGGGCGACCTCTCCGGGATGTCGCAGCCGGGGCAGCCGAGCGACAAACTGACCGCGCGGACGCAGAGCATCGGGCAGACCTGGCAGCCGACGGGCTTCCCCAGCGAGTACCTCGCGCTCGGGGGGCTCGGCTCCGGCGTCCCCGTCCGGGCCACGATCACGTCGTTCGGGCCGACCCTCCTGGCCAAGGTGCTCGACCTGAACGAGACGCAGACGTCGAGCCTGTCGCTCGTCTTCCACTACGCCGACCAGGCCGGGCTCGCGCTGCTCGACCTCAAGGACCTCCGCTCGGTCATCCAGTATCTCGTCTCCGACGAGGGCAAGGGCGACCTCGCCGGCCTCGGCGGGCTCAGCCCCGCCACGGCCGGCGTCCTGCTCCGCGAGCTCGTCGAGTTCGCCGACGGCGGCGCCGAGGCCTTCTTCGGTGAGCCCGAGTTCGAGACGAAGGACCTGCTCCGGACCGCCCCCGACGGCCGGGGCATGGTGACCTGCCTCGAGCTCACCACGGTGCAGGACAAGCCCGCCCTGTTCTCGACGTTCCTCATGTGGCTGCTCGCGGACCTCTTCCACGACCTGCCCGAGGCCGGCGATCTCGACAAGCCGAAGCTCGTCTTCTTCTTCGACGAGGCGCACCTGCTGTTCAACGACGCCTCCAAGGCGTTCCTCGACCAGATCACGCAGACTGTGCGGCTCATCCGCTCCAAGGGCGTCGGGGTCTTCTTCGTCACCCAGTCGCCCAAGGACGTCGACGCCGACGTCCTCGCCCAGCTGGGCAACCGGGTCCAGCACGCGCTGCGCGCCTACACCCCGGACGACGCGAAGGCGCTCAAGGCCGCGGTGTCGACGTTCCCGAGGTCGGGTTACGACCTGGAGGAGCTGCTGACCACGCTCGGCATCGGCGAGGCCGTGGTGACGGTGCTCTCCGAGACGGGCGCGCCGACCCCGGTCGCGTGGACCCGGCTGCGGGCGCCCGAGTCGCTCATGGCTCCGGCCCCCGCGGACGCGGTCGCCGCCACCGTGTCGGCGTCGCCGCTGCAGGCCGAGTACGGGACCGCGCTGGACCGCGAGTCCGCCTACGAGCGGCTCCGGGCGAAGCTGGCGCCGCCGCCGGCCCCGGCGTCCCCGGCCCCCTCGGCCCCGGCGCCCGTACCCGAGGCGCCCGGCCGGCAGCAGCGCGAGGAGCCCAGCATGGTCGAGCAGGTCGTGACCTCGCCGGTGGTCAAGAGCTTCCTCCGGTCGGCCGGCACCGTGCTGGGCCGCGAGATCACCCGCAGCATCTTCGGGACCGCCAAACGCCGCCGCTGACCCGTCAGGGTTCGTCGGCGACGACAGGCATCTCCATGGTGTCGACGCCGAGGATCGCCTCCTCGTCCGGCTTGTGGACGAGCACGCCGCCCACGTACGAGCGCACCGCCTCCATGAGCCCCACGTCGTGCCCGCGCTGCTCGGAGAGGTACCAACGGTGCTCCAGCACCTCGTGGTACAGCTCGGCCGGCTCCAGCTTGCCGCGCAGGTCGCGCGGGATGGCCCGGACGACGGGCTCGAAGCACTCGGCGACCCAGTCGTGGGCGACGAACTCCTCGTCGTCGGCCTGCCGCCCGCTGGCCGCGCGGTAGGTGTCCAGGTCGTTGAGCAGCCGGCGGGCCTGGTTCTCGCCGGCGTCGATCCCGGTCAGCCGCAGCAGCCGCCGCGAGTGGTGGCCGGCGTCGACGACCTTGGGCTCGATCTGCACGGACGTCCCGTCGACGTCGGTGGCGATGGTCAGCTCGCCGACGTCGAAGCCGAGGTCGTTGAGCCGGCGGATCCGGGCGTCGACCCGCCACCGGTCGCCGCGCTCGAACGACTCGGGCACGGTGAGCTCGGTCCACAGCGAGTGATACCGCTCGGTGATGACGTCGCTGACGGCGAGCGGGTCCATGGTCTCGTCCAGGATCCCGCCCGCCTGCAGGTCGAGGAGCTCGCCGGCGATGTTGATCCGGGCCAGCTCGAGGTCGTACTCCCGCTGCCCGGGCGACAGCGTGTTGTGGAACTCGCCCGTCTCGGCGTCCACCAGGTAGGCGGCGAAGGCCCCGGCGTCCCGGCGGAAGAGGGTGTTCGACAGCGACACGTCACCCCAGTAGAAGCCCGCCAGATGCAGCCGGACCATGAGGACGGCGAGCGCGTCCACCAGCCGGGTGGCCGTGTCCGTGCGCAGCGACTGGGAGAACAGGGCCCGGTAGGGCAGCGAGAACTGCAGGTGCCGGGTGACCAGGGCGGGCTCGAGCGGATAGCCCTCGTGCATGCCGCGGCCGCTGACGATCCCGACCGGTTCGACGACCGGCAGGTCGAGCCGTCGCAGCATCCGCAGCAGGGCGTACTCCCGCTGGGCCGGCTCGGCGGCGATCTCCTTGATCGCCAGTACGCCGCCGGAGAGCCGGACGAACCGGACGACGTGCCTCGAGATGCCGCGGGGGAGCGCGGCCAGGTAGCGGGCCGGCCAGTCCTCGAGGGGCATCTCCCACGGCAGGTCGAGGAGGGCCGGGTCCGGCGACGCGGCCGTGATCTGCAGCGCGGGCGAGGCCGCCTGCGCGGGGGCGGCGGTGGTCTCGGTCACGGCGTGGCGTTCCTCCGGTCGCGGGACGCGGTGGGGCCGGACGACCGATCCCCGGTGTCCGGCAGGCAAGCTATGACCATGGCCACCACTCCTCGCCCGTCACCCGTCACCGTCACCCGGCTTCCCCTGACACGATGCCAGGTCTGCGGGCGCACGGTCGCGCACCGACCGGGGGAGGCCGGACGCGAGCTCACCCGCCACTACGAGCGGGCCCATCCGGAGGTACTGCACCCCCAGAAGTAGGGCGACCGGGCCATGGGACACGTCGTCCCGGCCGCTCGGGGAGCGGCCGGGACGACGGGCCGGACCTCAGGCGGTGCGGTCGAGCAGGCGGGTGCCGCTCGAGGTGTCGAACAGGTGCACGTGACCCTGCTTCGGCGTGAAGTGGACGGTGCTGCCCTTCTCCGGGGGACGGCGGCCGTCGGTGCGGGCGATGATCTGAGCGTCACTGTCCGTGGTGCGGCCGTAGATGTAGGCGTCGGCGCCGAGCTCCTCGACGACGTCCACCTGCACCGGCAGCCCGCGCTCGCTCAGGTCGAGGTCCTCGGGCCGGACGCCGAGGGTGACCTTGCCCTCTGCATGGGAGAGGGCGGCGCGCTCGACCGGGTACACGCTGTCCCCGAACCGGACGCCGCCGTCGGCGATGGGCAGCTCGAGCAGGTTCATCGCGGGGGAGCCGATGAAGCCGGCGACGAACGAGTTGATCGGGTGGTCGTAGAGCTCCCGCGGCGTGCCGACCTGCTGGAGCAGACCGTCTTTGAGTACCGCGACCCGGTCGCCCATCGTCATTGCCTCGGTCTGGTCGTGGGTGACGTAGACCGTGGTGACGCCGAGACGGCGCTGCAGAGAGGCGATCTGGGTGCGGGTCTGCACACGGAGCTTCGCGTCGAGGTTCGACAGCGGCTCGTCCATGAGGAAGACCTGCGGGTTG